>JBBJMN010000091.1:0-8940 GCA_037720485.1 Candidatus Nitrosocosmicus sp. | reverse complement strand
TCACCACGTCTAACTAATGAGCAGTTATAAGCAGGCCGGTCTATCACAAAGAACCCATTTATTCAATCCAGCTAAATAGGTTGAGTTAGGCAACAAAGCAGGTTTAAATTTGTGTTTGGCTGGTGATTGTTTCAATAGGCGTAAAAATTTGATGATTTTGTGTATTATGGGGGCATTTAGAAATTTATATTGGATATAAGTTCCTTGTCGCATTGATCTCTGAGTCACAGGTTCTTATCGGCATTATCCATTTGGTGTCCTCCTTTCTGTGGTGGAGTATTACATTTGTGGTGGTTGCAATTATCAGGCCGGCAAATAGATCTGGTAGCTTATCGGTGATTTTGCCTAAAGTCCAAAAGATTGTAATAGCTGTTTCAACAGTTTCAACAGTTTCCGGGTTTATTCTTTTTGGTATTAACACAAATTATCAATTTTATGCATTGTTTTTGACGTCTTGGGGCAATGTGATATTGGTGGCCGGCATATTGTCCTTGATTGTTTATTGTAATGTGGTATCGGGGGGCAAAATGGGCGCAATGATCATTAAACTAAATAAACTCCAGAAATTGGCAAACCAGATCCCGATAGTGTTCTTTTCGATGATTACGATAACCCTGACATTCATGATTCTGATCTCAAAGGTGTATGTTACAAGATAACGCTGCTTTTGAATGATGCCGCAAATAGACCTCATTGCAATATCACTTTGGCAAACTGGTTGTTTTTCAATAAGGGGTGGAACCCGGATTCTTTTTGGGATGTGCAATTGCATAAAAAAAGGCAGCAGCACAATGAAAACAGAATCAAAACGTTATGATGCTTTTTCCCAATGTGCATATAATTAAGATTTGAATGTTTTTAAGCCATGTTTAGAACCTCCACCTGCAAATTCATCATTTAGTTGCAGCAGTCCCCCTACAACATGTTACTGCTATAAAACACTGCTGTCAAAACACGTGACAATGAGGGGTAACTAACTACAAAAGAGGGGATTGGTTACAATTTAGATTGTCTCCTAATGCCATGCGAAATCAGTTTACTGCTAAAATAAATCGTTAAATTCGTACAACAATAAACAAGCAGGAAAATAAGTTTGACGGTAGATGCTAAACGAACACCGCATAAATTCTAAAACGTGCTACACGCTATTTAATTGCGCGTATGTCTGTTATTTTTATTTGCAAAAATGCTTTTACTTGACAATCATTACAGGACAATGGGCATAGGCCATAATCCCTGATGCCGAACTCCCCAAAATGAGCTTTTTAAAAGAAGATCTGCCTCTTGACCCCATAACTATTAGATCTATGTTCTCATTTTCGGAGTAACTGATAATTGCCTCGACTATTGATATGGGCGCAATGATTGCTTCTGTTTTAACCTGTAGACTTGTATCCGCGCATTTCTTTCGAATCTCGTCAAACCATTTTTCAGCTTCTTCTTTGGCTTCTTCTTTTAAATCATTTATGGAGCTTGGAGTTACCAAACCGGTTGCTGTCTCGGTGTAAAAAGCAAAACCCTTGTTAGAATATAAAACATGCAAGGCAATAAGTTCAGAGTCATATTTTTGAGCAATGTTTATTGCCCAGTCTGCAGCTTTCATCGATTGAGTGGACCCGTCAATAGTAACTAGTATCCTTTTCAGCCTGATCAACTTTATGTATGTAAAAGAGAATCCAAGATAAACCTTTTTCATCTATGGCATTATCCCCCTTTAGGTCAAACAGCAATATGTGCCATTGAAGCAATTTAAACCTCATCACCAAAAGGATGTGGCGAAGCCTGTTACTTCTTTGATATTGGGGAAAAGAACACAACATCCGTTTTAATTGGGCATAAAAAAACAATGCTTGTTTCTTAAAATTTTGGCTTGTTGTCGTGAAAAAAACGAAGTTGTAAGGCAGGAAATATCTCTGTGTGAAATCCATTTATCATGCCAAAAAAAGGGCAAAGAAAAATTGTTGGTTTGTTTTTTGTTTTTGGTTGAAGATGGATTTGGTTTTGCTTGTTTGGGGATCATTTTTTTGCCATAGATCTTTCAATATGCTTCTTATTGTGTTTCTTTATTTTCTAAACAATGGGTGATTTTGTAGCGGTCACAATACGGTATTTATTGAATCATTGGCAATTGAGGAATAATATGAAAATTATCAAAACAACATCACTGTATGATGGTGCTGATGAGAAACGCAATTGTTATATCGGTTTTGAGGGTGATAAAATTGCTTATGTTGGCCCAGAAAAACCGTTACAAAATGACGCTGAAATTATTGCTGAAGATGTTGTTGTCACTCCTGCCTTTATCGATTCGCATAGCCATATAGGGATGGTTAGGGCCGGTGAGCCTGAAGATGAAGACGAATCTAACGAACACATGGACCCTGTTTTTCCATTAGTTAATTCCATGCACAGTATCTACATGGATGACATGTCTTTTACTGAATCTGTTGAAAGTGGTGTTTTATATTCGGTGGTCTTGCCTGGCAGCGGAAATGTTGTTGGGGGTAAATCTGTGTTCATACGAAATTACGAGGACAATGTTGAGAAAGCATACATAAAGGATGTGGGAATCAAAATGGCGTTAGGATATAACCCAAGGAGTACAAATGATTGGAAAGGTGATAGGCCCTCAACCAGAATGGGTGCCATGGCCATTCTCCGGGACAATTTACTTAAGGCCAAAAAAACTCAAAATCTAATCAATAGGGATAAAAAAGACATCGATGAGGTTGATCCCGTGACTGAGGTTTTTATGGATGTTATCTCAAAAAAATACAAGGTGATGGTACACCTTCACAAAGAGGATGATGCGGTATTGCTTATGCAGTTATCTAGGGAATTCGGGCTGGATGCCATTGCCAATCATTGCATGGATATTCACCATAAAGAGGTGTTTTCATTTTTGAAGTTGAGTAACATACCAATAATCTATGGCCCGTTGGATTGTTTTCCTTACAAAGTGGAACTAAAGCATGAGAGTTGGAAAAATGTAAAACCATTGATTGAATCGGGGGCAAAATTTTCATTAATGAGTGACCACCCTGTTATCCTTCAAAGAAATATGTTTTATACATTAAGGCACCTTTTACGGTTTGGTTTGTCAAAGCCTAAAGCTATATCGAAGATCACCAAGGAGTCTGCTGATATAATGGGAGTTGATGATCTTGGCCAAATAAAACCCGGGTTTAAGGCCTCTTTTGTAATTTGGAACGGGGATCCATTCTCATTGGCAAGTTACCCTATTATGTCAATAGCCGAAGGGAAGACTGTATATGAGGAGTAAACTGTGTGTGTAGATGTTTCCAAACAGTACTATTTTATTTAAAATATGCTGTTAATATCTTGTGAACAGCGAGTCGGAATTTATCATAAAGGTGTTTGATATGGTGGAACTAGAAGCACAGAGGGTGGTTATTATCGCGAATCATATCGGTCAGATAAATATGTTAAGGTTGGAGTTTGTTGTGATGCAAACCCAAAAGATAATGTTTATTGCTGTTCAAAGCCTGGCCACAGGCCACATAACGTCCGTCCTGTCCTTACACTAATTTATTATCTTTTGGATGGGGATCAGTTTTCTGCTTTTCATAAAGTTAAATATGATGAAATTTGGCACTTTTATAAGGGCAGTTCAGTCAATCTGTACATTTTGACCAACAGTGAAAAACTTTTAAATATAAAATTAGGAAACGACATAAAAAATAACGAGCAGGTTCAATTTGTTATAAGGGGCAACGCATGGTTTGGTGCTTATATCAGCGACAAGTCTTCTTATTCTTTGATTGGCTGTTCTGTTTCCCCTGGATTTGACTTTAGGGATTTTGAGTTGGGCGAAAGAGATGGATTGAAAATAATGTATCCGCAACATGAATACATGATCAACAGGCTAACAAGAAAATAGCGTTATTGGCATGGATTACAACATGATATGTTGCAACATTCCTTATTCAAACAGACATACCCCGCGAGTTTGTTTTTCCGAATTTGATATCTTTAATAGTTACAATACTTGTTCAGATAAGTTTACCCTGTTTTGGTTATGCTTGCATCCCGATCTTATATCTTTTCCTGCAGATGTGAAATAGTTGCTCCTCAATTTCATCCACTAGTTGCTTTGATTTCTCTTCTTCTTGAATTTTTTGTTTATTGAACTCTTCTCTCCTTAAACTTTCTGCATGTATGGTATTTTTGTTCTCTTTTATCCTGTCCTCAATTTTTTTTATTTCTTCTATAGTTGAGTTATTGGTGTAATCTTCCAGACGCTTTGTATTGGAAACAATCTCTTTCAGATCGTGTTTGAATTTTGGTAAGGCGTCAATCAATCTGTCGCAATATTGAATGACTTTGGCCGAATCTTTCAGTGGGATTTTATTTGTGTTAATTGATTCTTTTAGGTGGTTTAAAAATTCTAAATATGGCGAAATATCCGCATCGTCGATTATTTTGTGAGGTTCTTTAATTATGATGGTTGTTATCTCTTTTGTTCTTTTTGAGGTGCCATATGAGTATTTGTGGGTCGCTTTTGATAGTTGGTTTGAAATTTCCATATAGCTTTGGACTAGTTTGTCCTTTTCCTCTTCCAACTTTTCTATCTCCTTTAGATAACCCAAACTCTTGTCATATGATGGCAGTGCCTGTAATTGCTCTACTTCATTTTCCATTTCATTATTTTTGTCCTCTTTTTCTGTAATGCTTTTGTTTATTGATTCTATTATGCTGCTGCTGTTGTCAATCTCCGTCTTTTTATCGTTTATGTCGTTTAGATTGTTTTTGCACCTGTCTATTTCTTCTTTGTTCCTTAGGATATCGTTATAGTATTCATCTATTATTTCAGAGTTTTCGGTAATTTTTTTTAACTCGCTGCGCAAATGATTGGCGTGCTTTTTCATAAAGGTGTTGATTACTGTGCTATGAGAACTGGTAACCTCTCCAAACCTGTTAATTGATGAAGTTATTGTTTCTTTGAATTTTGTCAAATCCTCAAATGTCTTTGGAATTTCTAACGTGTTAGCGGACTCGCGTTTTAGTGATTTGACAATAATGTTTTTTGTGTTTTTGATCAAAGGGGTTAATTTTTCCTCTTCCACGTTTATTTCCCCCATCTCGATATTGATTGCAATGTTGTTAATGGTTCTGTACGATTGCTTGATTTCTTCACAAATGGTTTTCAGTTTATCCAAGCGATTTTTAGTAATGTCGTTTTCTTTTCGTTCTAGTTCTCCAAACGCAAAATCTGCTGTAATTGCATCTTCTGAACGGTGCAGTGATTTGGATTTGTTAGATATATTCTTATCAAACTTGGAAATATCTTTATCTTTTTTTTTAAAAAAACTAAAAGGAGACATAATATACCTATATAACAAATTTATTGAAACAGTATATATATTAGTATATATTTGATTATGAAATTAACGCTTAAATTTGCTTTTTCCTTCTTCTTCTTCCGGATAATTACTTAAATACTATTGCTAGAATTAAAAATCATGGCAAAAAGCTTTACCTGTTCTGATGTAGGCGTTAACTGTAACTGGTCTGCGTCTTCTGAAAATGATGAGGACCTATTAAATAAAATCAAGGAGCATGCTAAAAGTGTCCATAACTTTGAAGAAATACCTCCTGAATTGTATGAAAAAGTGAAAAACGCCATCAAATAACTCCTCTGTGATTTTGCCCGTATATACAATACCAGTCTTTGCCAAGTGAATTGGGTATTGTGTCGTGGTTTAGCATTAATAAAATCAGATACTTTTGAACCGAAATACTTTTACTTTTTGTTGAATTGGGCTCGTTTGGATAAATTTTTGTATTTGTGATATGTGTGTGTGTGCATGTGTATTTATAATGCGATCTCAAAACAATAGTGGATTTTAGGCACACGCAAATGTTCTATCGCCGATCATGCCTGTTGCAGATGCCTTGGCTGTTATGATGGGCTTGGGTAATTGCTCAAGGTTTTAAAAAACTTATTTTTTTGCGCTGACATTTTTTTTGATTGCTTTTGAACGGGGCGTCTCCATGTGTGTGGTAATGCTGTCTTTTTTCTTCTATAGATCCGAACGGCACATAACCGGTATTTATGAGGGTTTGTTAACCTGTATTTTTTATTCACAATAGGATAACATGATGACTTAAATTGGGATATGCGATTCTGTATCAAACTATCAAGTGATTTTCTATGACATGTGAATCAGAGTTTGCTACATTGATTAGGATTGCTAATGGTGTTTTGGAGTTTGATTAAACTGTTGTTGTTACTTCAAACCTATCTGTGAAGACTATTTGTAAATTTTAATACTTTTGACTTGCTAACAAAAATGTTACCTGTTTTGTATCTCATGGCTCATGTGAGTGTTTGTCATGGTTGATTAGCGTATATAGAGCAGCTGCTTTTGCAGCAAGTTCAGCTATTATGTAATTTGAATCGTCGCTACCAATTATTATTATGTCGTTTTCAATAGGGTTTAGCCTATTCACCAAAAGTTTTTTAATGCTGGTTTCATTTTGCAGAGCGTCATATTTGGTATTGACTGTTAGGAATTGCTCATTTTCGAATGTTAAGGTTATGGCCCCCTTGGCACCATTTTTTATTGCAATGTCTCTTTGTTCAATCCCGGAACTTATTTCGCATTTCATTTGCTTTAGCAAAATTGCGTGATTGAATTTGCCAATTGAGATTGAGCATTCTGGTACGTTTGTCTCATGACCAATATATGCGGATAATTTATTCAGAATTGATTTTCCTTTGTCAGACATTTTTGTTCCCCTGTTAGTGGTTCTAATCATGTCTTCCATTTTCAGGTGCTTTATCAAAGTCTTGATCGAGCCTTCTCCTAAACCCAGTTCCCTCGAAAGCATGTTTCTGCTTACCATCCCTTCGTTTTCTATTAACTGCAATGTTTTGAATATGTGTGCTGAATTAAAGGTCAAAATCCTACTTGGTGCATACCTGCTAGAAATATTATCAAGCGTTTTAACCAAAAGGTGCACAATACTCTATAATGCTTCAAATGGATTTATTTTTATCTTAATGGTCCTTGCTTTTACATCTGTATGCAAAATAATTCCCTGTTTTTGTAAATGCCCCAAACTGATTGATAAAACTATCCTTGAGCGTTTATGCTGTTTGATGTTTCGAGTTCAGTGCATTAACAAATTATGTGCAAGGATTCTATTACCTTGAGTTAGCCTCTTATAGTTTGGTGCTTTCACGCTTTAGGTGTATTGCATAGTACTTTTGATAGCATCAAAAAATCATGTGTTATTATGTTATTGTGATCATCAAATGCTTTGATGTCTATTTTGGATATGGTGCTTTTAACCTGGCCATCAATAAACACTATTTGCATAAAACACGGTATTTGGTATTTTGCAAACCTGAAATGGGATTCTGACATACACTTCTTTACCCCAATTGGATAGTTATGCTGTTCCTTTAAAGCATAACTTTAGAAACCATTTGTTTTTTTATCTGTTCTATTGCGCATAATCGTTTAGTATCTCCTGGCCTATCCGTAAAATTTTTTTAGTTTATCTTAGTTTATAATAATTGATATAAAAAACTATAAACCTAAAAATGGATCTGCTACAATGCTCTGTTAGTTTTATAGGTGTAGGTGTGTTGTTTTTCGTAAATGTTTTTGTATGTTGTTGCTAATGGCCGCAACTGCAACTTTCATCATGGCTGTGACCGCCTATTTCCTTTTTGTTTGCCTGATTTGGTTCATTTTTATTTCCAGTATCGATGCCTTTGTTGCTACTGCTGTATTCTTGTAGATTGCGTTCTTTGTTACCTGGGTCTAACTCTTTGTTTTTTTTATTGGTTGTGTTGTCTTCACTCATGGATAGTATACCATAACAAAATATATTAACTTGTGTAAAGGCAAAAAGGATCATTAGTTGTGGATTCTTATAATTGAGATTGCCATGGGATGCAGCGGGATATGCTGATTCCGTCCTAAAACTATGGTCTTTGACATTGATATCCTTTATAATCATTAGAACCGGGGGTTCAGTATGTCTGCAGAAATTCGCCAATTCAATGATGCTAAATACATTAACCTGGAAACAATCAAAAAAAACGGGACATCTGTGCCAACGCCTGTTTGGTTTGTAATCGAAAATGAGTGTATTTTTGTTGTGACTCGCTCTGGTACTGGTAAGGTTAGGCGAGTTCGAAACAATCCTAACGTCAGGATTGTACCCAGTGGATTCAGAGGCGAACCAAAAGGCACATGGAAAGACGGGGTAGCTAAAATTGTGGATTCTGAGGACTCTGGCAGAATTATTCGACTGAGAGACAAAAAATATGGATTTCAAGCCAAACTTGCATCGCTGTTTACTTCGGGAAAGGGAAAATATGTTGTTTTGTCTATAACGATAACCTAGCAAACGGACATTTGGGTTTTGTAGTCAAAAAATGTTGACTACTTGGGGACAAGGAAACTTGAAGTTTATCTGAATTGTGGGACAATAAATATACAGCTAAAAAAATAAAAATAGAGATTTACTGGAATTTTGTTGGTTGGCTTGTGCTGTCTTCTATTGAATTGGTGCCTTTATTTACTAAGCCTGAGTTTTGACCTAATGGATCTGTATTTTGGCTACCTAATGAACCTGCGCTTTGGCCTGATGGGCTAGTGCTGCTTTCGCCAGGTAAATTACTTAATACGCTTGAAGCATTGTCTAATGCACTTGTTGCGTTGTCTAATCCTTCTTGTCCTTCTGCAATAATTGCTCTTGTTTCGTTGTTTAATAGGCTGGTTGAATTCAGACTTTCTAGGACATTCTGCGCATCACGAATTGCGTCTCGAGCTGGATTTTGATCGTTTGATATGATGGTTGCTGCTGCGTTTTGATAGGAGTAAACTGCTAATCCCATTGCGAACACTGCTACTATTGTGAATATGGATAACATTGTATTGTTGTTTTGATTCAATGTAT
>JBBJMN010000021.1:0-26327 GCA_037720485.1 Candidatus Nitrosocosmicus sp. | reverse complement strand
TAATGGTAGTTGGAGACATGATATAAAATGTAAATTAAACACCAATAAGGACTGCACAATTTAAATATAGTCTTTTATCGTTGCAAAAAATGCCGTCAAGGGTATATGATTTAAAGAAACCGATAATAATGACAAATTATGCTTTAGGATTTACATCTTAGCAATAAAAAAGCCTGAATTGACCTGTTTTATCTATATGCTGATAAAATTGAATCTGTAATCGTTAATTGCATTTGATGTTATGTTACAGTCAACATGACTTACACCTCATGACTTATGGTTTTATTAAATAACTGGATATGGAGTAATTATTATTAAAAAAGAGAATGTTGCATGGGCACATATTGGTTTTGTATGATTTGTCTCTGTTTTTGATAGGAGAACTTATATGGTGTCTCTTAATTTATAGGAATACGAAAAAAACGATTTATGGAAAGTGCCCAAATTGTAGGACGAAAGGGCAACTGGATGTAATATCTAGCAATCCTGGAAAAGAAAAATTCAAATGCAACTCATGTTACCATAAGTTTGATATGTCTGATCTGTAACCTATATTTTTAGTATTAGTTTTCTTTATGTATTTTTAGAGTTATCTTACCCATGTAAATAATCTATTGCAAAATAATATATGACAGATTTATGTTGTCATGTAAATAATTTAATATTGTGAATGAGAGAATTTGATTTAACTTAACTTAATATTTTTATTGTAAATTGTTAAATGAAACTATAATTGTTTGGTAAGGTAATATATTTTCCTGTTACCAAAAGATTTTAAAATAATCTCTAAACTCTTCTTTATTTCAGTATTACCTATTTTGGTATTTTATGGTTGATTGGTTGTCTAATACTTTGCAAAGGCTTTACTTTCCAATTGTGGCTTGATTTTATATGCAATCTTTATTGTTGCTATTGATTATAAGGCAAAAAATCACGTAATCATTAATTGGCCTCTAAAGGAATGCAATACTTTAAACCGATTAATGGTTAATTTCATTATTTGTAACAATCCACATTTTCGACGATTTTTTCCTTTTTTTCGGGACACATGCCAGAGATATTGTTAGGTTTGATACTGTGTTATCATATGAAATGGTGTTAGCTTTTTTCTTCTTTTTGTAATGTTTGTGTTTTTAGTTGAATGTTTTTTTTAATCGTGCCTTTTAGAGAAATGTATGGCAAAAGTATATTTTATTTATAATGGCCATGATTTAAGTTATTTGGGTAGTTGTTGATTCGATAAAAAACAGACAGTAAAATTTAAAATGCCATAGTTTCAATACTACATATGGCTGCTACTTTTTTAGTTTTCTATAGATTTAAAACAATGACTCCTGAAGAAACAAAGAAAGCAAATGAACAATGGAAGGATATTAAAAAAAGTCTACCTCCTGGAATAGAACTTATGGGTGAGTACAATCACGCATGGGGGACAGAATACAATGGATTTTTACTTTTTGAAGCCGATAGTAGTGATGATTTTATGGATTGGTGGGCCAAATTTAAAGATGGTATCAGATGGTATGTAGATCATACGCATACAATTACGGCAAGAAGAAAATGATTATGGATACTTTTTTTGGTATTTGAAGACAACAGTTTTATTTTACAATGTATGGGAATAATGTAATGGAATTCAATGCCTTTGTTTTGATTAATTGTGGTCTTGGTTCGGAAACAAGGGTACTAGAAGAAATTAGGGTTCTGAACTATGTAGAAAAAGTTTATCGGGTATATGGTGTATACGACATTATAGTTAAAGTTGCCGCAAATGACAAAGAAGATTTGCAACGAAAAATTCTACTGCTAAGAAGAATTGACGAAATTAAATCTACATTGACCTTGTTAGAACTAAATAAGTAATATCTTAAACATATTTAAATTCTAAATTTGGTCAATTTGTTATATGCTTTTTGTTTTTTATAAATACTGGTATTTTTATATGAATCAATTGGACAATTTATAAATAACTGAAATGATTTGATGCAACCTATTTCCTTGACATAGTGGACAATTTATTTGATGTGTGTTAAAAAAAATTTCAAATTTATTCCTAGGGTGCGATATTAAATTTTATTAATGGTTCTAGGGACATCCTTCCATTTTTTGGATATAGTGGCCATTATCCATAATACTTTTTTCAACCATTGGTGGGGCTGCCTGAATATGACAGAATTGGCATTCTTCTTGGGTCATTTTTTGTTCTCCTTGGTCAACATTTCGCAAAAATTCTTTGCCATACTCTATTGCTTTTTCATGTGGGGTGTTTGCTTCTACAATGACATCAAAATGCATTATTCTGCCATCTTTTTTTGTAACATATGTATCATAAACTGCGCATTCCATAACTTTAATTGATTGTTATTCTATTTATTTTATTTCATTGATATACCTTTTATCAGATGTTAAAAAATAAATATGTTAATCTTATCATATCTCTATTAGGGAGATCTTTTCATTATTGATTTTGTTTTTTTCTAGTCCTATAGGTCTAGGTCATATTACTAGAGATATGGCGATTATGAATAAACTTGTACAATTATATGATTACAGTAATTTTGGGTTTGTTACAGGGTCTTCAGCATATGAATTTATTTTTAATGCGAATAATTCTGTAAATCATGATAAAATGTTTATATCGAATTTGTATAAACCCCCTAATTTTTCTATCGTAGACGGAAAATTACACCACGGTTTTCTGTGGTTATTGAAATATCTCTATTACTATTCCAATTGTAAAAAAAAACTAAAGGATTTATTATGCTCTCATGACTTCCCCAACATTCTTGGTGATTTAATAATAAGTGATGAAGATTTTGCTATATTATCTTTCACTAAATACCGTGAAATAAAAAAAATATTTATTACGGATGTGCTAAACACCAAATTTGGTAAGTCTTTTCTATCGTCCAAGTTCGAAAAAATTCTTAATGATTCAATGTGCAGTTTAATTAGATCCTCTGAATGTGTTATAATTCCGGAGTTGGGCCAAGACAAAGACAATCTTTTTTATGTTGGGCCTATTGTTAGGGAAATTGGTAATACCCGGGACGAATTGAGAAAAAAATTGTCATTTGACAAGAAAACCATTTTAGTATCTACTGGAGGAACTCATGCAGGATTATATCTATTGAAAAAAACCATTGAATCATTTTCTCGTTTAAAGAATAACCATGAATATGATTTAGTTATTTTATCTTCTTATGGCGATATGTTACCAAAATTAAGTCAAAATTGTAGATATGTTGGATTTACAGGCAATGGCCATGAATACGTTAAAGCGGCGGATTTAGTTATATCCCTCGCAGGAAAATCGACAATTGATGAAAGTGTGGTTTATGGAACTCCTGGTATATTTATTCCAATAAAAGATCATTTTGAGCAGGAACATCGTGCTAATTCGTTAGGATTCAAATACGATGATGTTTTTAGGTTGGCTGGGTTAATGGAGGAAAAACTTTCTAGCACTAGTCATACTGAACCAAAGAATGTCGAAAACGGTGTTTTAAGGGCTGCTAAACTAGTACATAAAATTTTAAATTATTAATAACTTGATGATTTATTATTTTATATTGGAACAACTGATAATAGTAAAATTTGGAGGGTCTGCTTTAGGTATCGATGGTGTAAAAATACCTATTGTAATCCGCCGGATTAAGGAATTAAAAAGGAATGCCAAGATTGTCTGTGTGTTTTCTGCCCCGCTAGCACATTATGAGGGAAGAAATCTATCCATGACTGACGTTGCTATTAGAGTATCTAGAAATTATGCTTCACTTAATCCTGTTGATATTGACATTCTTAAAGAAGTTTACCTGAAAATATCTGACAAGTATTTGCCATATGACTACAGACAAAGGTTTGCATCCGACTTAGAAAAATTCACTAAGATTGTACTAGTTTCACTTAAACAGGTAGCTGAAAACAGGCGATTTGTGGACGTCAGCAGATCAAGGATACTTGCCTACAGTGGTGAAATTGTTATATCTTGCCTTATGAACTATATCTTGAAAAGCGATGATGTTAATTCTGAATCTGTCTCTGTGGGTGAATGGCCTATTGTTACCGATGACAATTTTGAAGCGGCCAATTTTATGTTGGATGAATCCAAAAGGCACCTAAACTCTTTGGTTGATTTGTTGGAACGCCATGATGTTTTGTGTATTGGCGGATTTATTGGGAAAACGATTGATGGTTTAGAAACTACATATGAAAGAGGTGGTTCTGATCGAACAGCTGCAGATCTAGGCATTTTACTTTCTTCTAGTTATGATGTCGTTATTGATTTTGAAAAAGATAACGCAGTATTAAGTGCAGACCCTCGAATTATTTCAGATAATTTGCAATATGTAGAATCTCTTTCATACAATGAGGCTAAACTAGCTGGAATGTTTGGTATGAAAATATTGGACCCTGTAGCTATAAAAGATATTGATGACAATAACCTGGATATACCAATTGTAATAACAAATATTTCCGACCCTGGCCGATTTACAAAAATTAAAAAACAAATATCCTTTGAGGAGATGGAACGTGAATCTAAAATTAAAATAGTCACTGGAAAAAGAAACTGTGTTATAGTCCGAATGGAGTCTATTGCCGCGTCTCATCTGGTAGCATTATTAGAGAAACAGCGACAATACCATGATTTTGTAAAATTGTCGCCTTATAGGCAAGATAATTATGAAATCACCAGATTTTTGTTTTTAGATGCGGATTATGTTAAAAGGCATGAAAAAGTTTTTCGGTCTTTTTATCCTAAAGCGGAAATGGTGTATGCAAGAGGTGTTGTTACTCTTATAGGTGATTCTATGTGGAAAGTTCCAAAAATTGTATCTGAAACAAGCAGTATAGTTAGTCAACAAGATATCAACATACTAAACATAGATGCACAAGAGGAAACTTCAAGAATTCTTATAGTTGTTGAAGATAACAGTGTTGAAGATGTTATAAAATCGATACATTCAAAAGGCACAATTATAAACTAATTGAATTTATCTAATGAAAACTAATGTTGGAAAGTAAAAAAATATGGATTGACGGGGAGTTGATAGATTATGATGAAGCCAAAGTACATGTATTAACTCATGGATTACATTATGGAACAGGAGTATTTGAGGGAATAAGATCTTACGCTACCGATGATGGCGTTGCAATTTTTAGGCTTGATGATCACATAAAAAGATTGTTTAATAGTGGCAAAGCTTACTTTATGCATTTTGGGTGTAACAAAGATGAACTTAGACAATCTATAATAGACACTGTAAAAGCAAATGACGCTGATGAATGCTATATTAGAATAATTGCATTTTATGGCTATGGTAAACTAGGTGTTAATCCTTTACCAAACAATATTTCTATTGTTATCGCTGTTTTGAATTGGAGTGAGCATATAAAAAAAGAAAACAGGGAAGAAGGGATTACAACTATGGTCTCATCTTGGATGAAGTTGGATGTAAGAACAATGCCAACCCATGCTAAAGGTGTTGCAAATTATGCTAATTCTGCATTAGCTAGGATGGAGGCCATAAAGTCGGGTTGTGATGAGGCATTAATGATAAATTCCAATGGGTTTGTTGTAGAGGCCAGTGCAGAAAATGTCTTTTTGGTAAAAGATGGTGTACTATATACTCCCCCGATTTCTACTGGTGCTTTAGAAGGAATAACTCGTGATACTGTTATTGAAATAACAAAGCAAAATAAAATTCCTTTACGGGTGGATAATATAACTAGGGATGAATTGTATTATTTTGATGAAGCCTTTTTAACTGGTACTGCATCTGAGATTGTGTCAATAGGTAAAATTGATCACCGAATTATAGGTGATGGAAATATTGGACCAATAACAAGAAAAATTCAAAATCATTATGGGCAGATAGTAAGAGGTAAATGCAAAAACAATGCTTCTTGGTTGACCTTTGTTAAATAAACAATATATTTCTGAATCCAAAAATGATTTTTGATTAATTCTAATAATTTGGGATTGATATTTTTAGTTATGCTGAGAGCAAATACTGCAAATTATGTGCTATTAGTGTTATTTTATTGCGATTGTATTTATTCTCTAACTGATCAAGTGTTTAGGAGGGATCTCAACATAGGTATATGCATATATACTTAACATATGAATTATGAAATTGATTTGTATATTTTTTGTAAAGATGCTGCATACCTAAAACTCGTATTAAAATGCCCGCCATCATATTGAATGTATTCATGTCTTATTCCAAATCTTTTGCATTTTTCACTAAAAACCTTTGTTCCAATGAATAGATTGAATTCGTCATCTTTTCCACAATCAAAAAATAATAACTCTATGCTTTTTAAATTATTTTTAAAATTGTCAATCATATTTATGGGATCTTTGTTTTTCCATTCTAGCCATACTTGTTCGTCTATTTCTCCTGTTTTTAGATCAAATGGGAGATTAAGTCCTACTTTGGTGCCATTGGTTTTTTTTGGAGAATAATGAGCTGCCATGGATAATATATTCAGAGTGGTGAGATCACTTTTTTCATATTTGTTTTCTTTATTCCAAAAATTTGTTAACCATTTCTTTGGACCTCCAGCTTTTTTCAGCACCTTAAATGCTAGGGGAAAATCTGGTAAATAACAATACTCAAATGCTGAATCAAAGGAGTGAGCAGCTATTGCTTTAAACATTTTTGGATATTCCATGCCAATTGTAAGTGCTCCATACCCCCCAGAAGATTTTCCTAACAAACTTTTATTTGCAATGTTGTATTTGGAATTTACGAAAGGTATGATTTCATCAAGTATGTAATCTTTATAATGGCCAATTGCACTTGAGTTTATGTATTGACTGCCTCCAAATTTATTAAAGCAATCCACAACAACAATTATCATTTCACCACATTTGCTTTCGCTAATTAGGTTTTCTAATGTCTGAAAAATTGTTAAAGAAAAGGGATTTTTATTGATGGATGAATAGTTGTTATTTCCAAATGCTGGCAACAAAAAGACTGTTGGATAACCTTTTGAAAAACTCTTTGAATACTTCTCAGGAAGATATATTATTATGTCTCTTATATATGGGTCCTTTAGCGGATTGTTTTTTAATACCCTGCTATGGAATTTATCTATTTTTATTTGCCCTTTCAATTTTTATCCGTAACTAGGATATTTGTCCTTGATCTTTTTCTTTAGATTTGTTGCTAGTTTTTCTGATATGTTTTTATGATATGGATTATTCTCTATGATGTTTTTATTTGTAAACAGAAATGGGCCATATAGATAGTCAATACCTTTTTCTGGGACAGTTGGTTCAAGTAAGCCTAAAAATGAATTTAGTTCATTATTTACGTAGTCCATATCTTTTCTTGCAATCATTTCTTGTTCTTGGGATATTTTTTTAAACAAGTTCATTATCATTGGTGGGTCTATTTTTCTATATCCAAATGGAGCCATACCTTTATTAAGCATTTTTTTCATTTTTGATGATTCTGTATCTAATTTTGTTCCAGTAATTATTGGTAGGGGTTTGTATAAAGAATCAATTTTTAGCTGCCATGCTTCATCAGGACTTGTTATAGCGGCATCAAAAAAACCGTCATGAATTGATGTTGTAGAAATTATGAAATTCCAATTCTTTGGATTAATTGTGTATTTTTGGAATATGTTTTTAGCTAAAATTTTGTCATCAAGTATTTCCATATCTTCTAGTGATAAATAATTTAATAATAGGTTTGCGATTAAAGCGTATATCGCTTATCAAGTGTTGATTAACTTGTCCAGTGTAGTAAACGGTGGATTTTTACCGGTTAGTTTAAAAGATGTCGAATTACCTTTTCTACCGTTTTCTTTAATATACCCTAATTTTTTAAATATCGCTAAAGATATTTTTCCACGTTGTCTGTTGTTTCCGCAGGCCTTTCTTTCTTTATCTTGTAAATCTTGCAAAATAAAGTCTCCTTTTTTTGTTGTTTGGGATAATTGCTGACAAGCTTTCCATAACTTTGAAATGTTGGAATCATTTTGTCTTAGTGATCCCATGTGTAATATTCGCGAATACCTTTGAGTTATTATTTGGGCTGAAAAATCCAAATCATCTGTTTTCTTGTGATATAGATTGTATATGCTTTTTTTTTTGGCGCGGATTTTCTTCTATATTGAACCAAAAGTTGTATCCTTCTGGTTCAGCAAAATACTGATTTACGCTCTTGTTTTCTTTTTCGTTATGTTTATTATATGTCCAATTTCTGTTATCGTTTAATATTTTCTGAGCGTCATTCACTCTTTCATAATTGACAATAAACTTTTTTCTTTTGTTAGTTTCTAATTTTAGCAGTATGCCACTGTCAACTAAAATGTTTAAAGCGATTGTTAAATTATTTTCGTAGTGCCTTCCTGATAGTTTTTTTATCTGATCCTCAAACAATACGTTATGAATTCCCTCTCCAATTAAATTATACAATATCCATCTTTTCCATTCAGAAATGGAGGTCACACTATTTTATCTACCACAAATGATGTTCTTGTCAATGTTTAGGAGCATTTTATATTCCCAAGAAATGACAAAAAGGATGTCAAAGAATCGCATTTTTCACTCCCAGTTATTGATGTATTACATTCATCCGACTTTATCTCCTCGTCATTTAAGCTTGTGCTTTCAATCTTTATTTTTTGACATTTGTCATTTCCATTATCTGCTTTAACATACAAAATATCTTGAAAGTTGTCAAAATGCGAAATGTATACAGTGACAAGAACTGTTATTGATGATAATCTGAATACCGAGTATTTTTTTATTCTATTTGCAGCCAATCTTTATTTTACTGGTGTATCATTAGGCGTGATGGATTTTAAATCTATCTCTTTCTTTTATTTTGAATCGCGTGTAACTTGTTTTTCATGTCATTTTATCACCGTTTCTTTATTGTCTGACGTCAAAAAATCATCTATTTTTGTTTGAATTTGTTGAAATACTTCTTCAACGTTTTTATTTCCATCTATGTTAATTAAGCTATATCTTGATCTCATCTTTTCAAATTCTTTTTTTAATGCATGTTGATATTTTATAAATGAATCATAAATGTCGTTGGAAATTCCAAGATCTGCTCCTGATTCATAGTAATCTAGGGAGTAGTTTTTTTGAAATACTCTATGTATCAAATTATGTGAATCAACATCTAAATAAAACACCAGATCTGGTTTTATGGCAAAACTAAACAAATTATGCAGCCAGTTTTTGTTTATTCCTCTAACAGAACTTCTTGCTATAAGTGTATAGATATACCTATCAGAAATTACAATAAAACCCGCTTTTAGCGCTGGAATGATTTTGTTTTCTAGTTGGTCTGCAAAATCTGCCGCATAATAAAGAGCCATAGTCCTTTTTCCCAACAAAAAATTTCTTTTTGCTTCTATGATTCCTTTGGAAATAAGGTCCGATCTTCTCAGCCCTGCATTTATTACTGCGTGCCCCTCAGCTTCAAGTTTTGTTGTTATTTTTTGTATCTGGGTGCTTCTTCCCGAAGCGTCGGGACCTTCTATCACAATAAAAGATCCTTTTATTTCTATGTCTTGGAGGTATTTTATGCCCGATTTTATGAATTTTATTTTGTTTTTCTTTTCAATTGATTTTTTTAATATCATGCTATGATTTCACATTTGTATGGTTAACTGTTTTTACTCCAACTTTTTTTTGCTATTTAATATCTTTAGGATGTGTTTTCTTGTTATGTTTTGTTGTTTTTCAATATCCATTGTTGCATCAATTACCGTAAATTTTTCTGAGTCTACCATTGATTCATATTCATCAACAATTCTACCTTGAAATATTCTATAGCTTTCAAATGTGTCTTTGCTTATATTTAAATCCATACCTGCTTCATAATGTTTTAGCTTTGGCCTTCCTGAGATGATTCTATCAACCGCTATTTCAACTGGTATTCGAAAATAAAATACTATATCCGGTTGGATGGCATAATTATAGATGTTTTCCACCCATTTTCTATCGCATCCTCTTACAATGTCTCTTGCTAATGCAGTATAGACATACCTGTCCGCAAGTACAATGTATCCACCCCTTAACAGTGGGTAGACATTTCTTTCATATCTATCTGCAAAATCTGTGGCATGAAGGAGGGAAAAAGTTGTTGGCGTTAGTAAAGCCTTTTTTTTACCTTTGGAGGTAATTTCTTTAACGGATGCAGAAGAGTTCCATTCAGTTAGAAAAACATTATATCCCTTTGACCTTAACCATTTCTCTAGCAAATGTATTTGAGTTGACTTTCCTGAACCGTCAATACCCTCAACGACCATAAGACTTCCAAAATCTTTCCTATCCTTAATTTTGTATCTATTAGAAAAATGCAATAAAAAATACCTCTATATTCATAATATGTGTTATATCTAACCAAAAATACCTTTCCTTTTGGCCCATTTCTAATTCTGACACTGTTTTGGCCAGTAATCAACCACTTCTTTGTCTTACGATGCGTAGTCCGTTTATGTTTTTCTTAGTTGTGTGCGTCATATGTTATTTGTCGGCTCTGTTCGCTTAAGGTTTTGTTTGTTAGTTTCTCATCTCATAATCAGTTAATTTTGTTGTGTTGAAAACGGTTATGTCGTTAAATTAACATTGATATTTTACATAAATCCTATGTATTTTATTTAAAGACACTGATTTAGATATCCCAAAGGAAAATTATTTTTCTTGTGTGGGCAGAGCCTATTTGTCAAACATAGAACCTAAATTGGATAAAACTAAAAATATTTATAATATTTGCCTATGACAAATTTGTTTAATGGCAAATACCATTGCTTGAATAGAGAAATTAATCTTTTGTTTGGGATTTTTTCGTCATTTCTGTGTTTCCCAAATAGGTGATCTTGGTATCATTGATTCTGTCTGCTTTTGTTTTTCTATACCTGCATCGGCTGTGGCTTCTCCATCTTTAGACGATGATGTGCATGTTGCCAAATTCTTCTTTTATATCAAATAGCACAGCCAAGAGTATTAGTTATTTGCAATTGTTTATTTTAAAGGGGGATTTAACATTGCCAGAATATTTGTGGATTTTTTTAAAATTTTGTAAATGCTGTTTATGTATTGAATTTATTAGCAATATATCTGCAACAATTTTATAGTTTTTTTTTGTGTTACATTTTTAACATAAATGACATTAAATTTTTTTCTTCATTTTTGCTGTTATTTTTTCTAGTATATCTCTTAGAATCATAATAATAGCACTATCAAAGGAAAGGCAATTATAATTTATTCTTTTAAACAAAGCAATCGGATATGAATTTGGTGTTTAAATTTATTGCTATTTCTTCTCTTGTCTTTGTGATGATTCTATCCCCAGATGACCACTATCTCAAATATATTTTTTCAGAGTCATTTTCAAGTCATTATTCTGCTTATTTTTACTCAAATGGTTCTAAATCAAATCAAACTTCTATAGATACCGGCTGTGATTTTTTGAATCTTTGTGGAAAAAACATCGATAGTGAATTAAGCGAGGTTAGTTTGTCTTTTAATAATAAAATTGTTGATATCTCTTATCTTAATTCCTACCTGCAATTGCCATTTCCATAACTGTTTATACCCTTTTTATAACAAACAACTAGGATTAGGTTTTCTTCCTATTGCTGTAAATCGTCTATCAGTTTTGGATCCCTTGTTTTTAGTATCATTATAAATCTTTCAAGTTTTTTTATAGTTTGAGGATGGAGGTGGTGTTCTATTCCTTCTGCGTCTAAATGTGCAGTTTCATTATCCACTCCTATCATTTTTAAAAACTCGACAAATAAACTGTGTTTTTCCTGGATGTTTTTTGCAATATGAATCCCTTGAGATGTCAATCTTAATCCCCTGTATTTCTCATAAATTAGATAGTTGTTCTCATCCAGTTTTTTTACCATCTTGGTTACACTTGGGGAACTAACGTTGAGATATTTGGAAATGTCTGCAGTTGTGGCATATCCTTTTTGTTGAATCAGTTCATAGATTACCTCAAGATAGTCTTCCATTCTATCTGTTCTAATTTCATTATCTTTTTTTTCGTTATGAGCACTACGGATACAGTCCAATCTTTTTTCAAATTGATTGTTCTTTATCCTTTGTGATTCGTCTATTGACAAACCATTTTGTTTAACTTTTCATACAACATATTCCTTTCCCTTTTGTAGGTCTAAAAAATGACCCAAGAATATTCATTTTTAGATGGTTGTGAAATTATCTTAATTATGGACAGGTTCTTTGCTATTTGTTAGCGTAATTAATAATCGATAATCACTAAATTTTCTTTAGTGTTTTTTGTGCTTGTGTTTATCTAGCCAGTTACTAGTGTAGGGTTTGTGGATAAATAACATGAGTGCATGTTACGTAAAAAAATTAGGGAATTTGTGGTTACTTCTACTGCATGGGCTTTAAACCATATCATGAAAATATATCAGTGTATTTTTTTAGTAATGTCTCTGTTAAATTATGGGCAATTCCTTTTTTCCTTCTTTGAATGAAAGGTTCATTTTTTTTATAAAATTAAGGGAGAAATGACAAAAAAAGAAAAAGGCAAACATGGTGTGAATGGGTATGATTTAGAATAATTAGATTAAACAATACATGACAATTCTATAAAATTCTTATCGTTATTTAAGAATTAGCCTGCTATGCATAACGTTATGGACCTATTAACAACTGAATTTCCTCAAGAGGCATAAGATGTTAATAAACCCTCAATATTCTTCATATGCCAATAATTTATCTTATTTGGCTGTCCAATAGAATTCATCTTAAATAATTTGTAGTTACTTGGGATAATCTTCTGTTGAATCGGTAAAATAGTACGGTCTACTGTGCCTTCACTTCTTTCATTTTCCTGATCACCATGATTAGTTTCAAGGCTATTATTACTTTTTCACATTCGATTTATCATGTGATTTTTTTAACAACGCGCTATTACACCAAAAATATTTTTATGTATGCAATGCATTTAGTAGAGTTATCATGTAATTACATAATGCTGTCAAGATGGTATTAGCAATGATGTAATATACATAATTGCCATTCCTATTACAAATCCTGCAACAACAGACGTACTTAATAATGATGGCTTCTTTTTGTTTTCTGTACTAATACCATCACTATTCCTATTGTTGTTTACCATCATTGAGGCAATGGGGAATACCACCTGAAATATTGCACCGGCACCTGTTGCCAAAAATATTATTGCAGCAATAGGGGAATACATGAACCCGCCAATCCATGTTCCAATAATCGCAGGAACTCAAGCTATCAGTCCCATTAACAATAGTTTTCGTATCCTGACTTTACCTGACTTAGCCATTGGAGCTACTATGGCTAAACCTTCCGTGGTATTGTGTAATGCAAATCCAACTATCAGAAAGGTGCTAAATGCAACCTGACCTAACAGCACTGCGGCACCTATCGCCAAACCTTCCCCCAGGTTGTGCAATCCTATGCCTATTGATATCATCAATGATATTGCTAGGGGCTTTGCCATCATTTCTTTTTCAGAAACTGGATTAGGGACAGGCAATAGTGTTGGCGTTGGCGTTGGTGTGGATATATTGGCCGAAGGGGGTGATTGTTTTCTGCTAGAAGCACGTTCAACGAGTTTTTCAGATATGTACATCAATGACAAAAATGAAATGATTGTAACCATTGCAATCAACACCTGGCCGTTAAAGGCTCCAGCAACATTTTCCCCAGCAATTTCATTTCCCTCTACCAGGGCATCTATGCCCAAAAACACTAACAAGCCTACAGTCAAACTAAGAAAGAAATTGTACTTGTTTGTGGTTAGTCTTTTTATGAATGGGTACCACAAAAGACCTATCAACACAGGAATGACTCCAACATAAGTGCCAATGACTGCAAAAAAAGATGCTTGTTGTATGTTTGGAGTTGGAGCCAGAGCCGCAGCCTCCACACCCTTGCTAAATCTCGCGCCATCTGAGGTTGTAATTCCAACCTCGTAAGGTACTCCTTCATTCCAATTGAAGGGTATTATGACTTTAGCCTCTGCAAGTCTTGGCAAAGTTTTACCTGGTTCAATTGCAGCTGCCGTTATTCTGTCATTTACGTCAGCTAGTGAGATTTCAATTGTCTCAGGACCTGTGTTTCTAATTGATGATATGATCTTACCTTCATGAAACTCTATTCTTTCAATGGTGACATCAGGCAATGGTATTCCCGTATTAAGGAGTGTTTGCCCCGGGCCAAAAAGAAAAACAATCATCCCTGACAATGCCACTAAAGGAATTAATGCAATGGCAACTGCTTTTGACTTGATAAGCCTATTATCTTTTTTATTATCGTCAAAAGTGCTTCCTTTTATTCTCATTTCTATATCTTTGCCTTCTCTTATTCCTTTAGATGGGTTGACCTACCAAGTAATTACTGCCACCTTTAAAATTGGAAGCGTTTGTTTCAATTTCATCAGTAGCATAGAGGGTGGCATTGTTATTAATCTCCGCCGGATAATGTGATTTTTCTCCACTATCCAGAGCCATGATATCCTGCTGATTTTTGGATTCTTTCACCAACAGTGAACCAATCCAGCCTTTTTCTGCAAACTGTCTTGTGAGCGTGAAACAAATAGGGTCCCGGATATTTGTATTTAAATTCCAGAATTCCCCTTTCACCTTGACCCATTGTTATCGCATCTGTATACTCATTAGGTGTCAAAATGGTTCCACTGCTGTAAAAGTTAAACATATTGGCATGCAAATGAAAGTTGTTTATCTGGTCGAACTCAAGCATATTGACCAAGTAAACCCGTATTAGCCTGTCCTTTTCGATTTCAATGGGGTGATGCATATAGTAATTGGGAATACCATTTACGGTGTAAAAGTTATTTTCAGTATCAAAATCTGTATCATATCCATTCATTACCATGACCATTTCATAAGCAGGCGGCCTTGTTGAATTTTTGGGGTCAACAATATACACTCCATAAAGACCCCTTTGAATATGCTCCTCTAATGGCTGTGCGTGGCAATGGTGGGGAAAAACTCCAAAAGGTTCGGCAGTAAATTCATATACAAACTTGCCACCTGGCGCAACACCATCAAACACACCGTCCATCTCTGATGTGTGTATTCCATGGAAATGCATTGTGTGGGTGTGTGAGCCATTGTTTATGAAATTTATCCTAACTGTGTCTCCTTCTGTTGCTCTAATGGTTGGACCTGGGATTGTTCCGTTAAAAGTCTATGCATCAAAAAAAAAAACGCCACGGGATATCTCAAGGTTCTTGTCTTGTGCAATTATTGTAAAGTCTCTTACCGTTGTTCCATTTTCATTTGTAGACACCCGCCCATAGTTAAACTTCCTTAGGTATTTCATGGGCTCTATATCGGTTTTAGATTTAGTGTCTTTATTCATAGAATCTAAAACATCGCCATAGGTGTCAACAGAACCATATCCACTTCCGTGTCCCCCAGTAACAACTTTTACATTTTTTTTACCTTTCTCTCCATCTAATCCATGTTGTGGAATGATTTGTAGTTGAATAACTGAAGACATAACAAGTGTTATGGTTATTATGGATAATGCAAAAATCGAAATTAACATTATTTGTGCCTTTGACAATAAGGGGATATTTGTTAAAAGAGATTATAAATGTTAGCCTCGTCTAAAATAATTAACTAAAGTGATTTAACAACAAGATTTATTTAATAAAACCTTGTAGAATTTGTATTCGCAAAAAAAAAATTAATAAGAAAAGAAACCTGTCTGCTTCAAACGATTTTTCAGAGTCTGATGTTGAGTATTTTTTAAATAAAATTAAGGATATTACGCCATTTCCTAAATTAAGAGATCTTAGAAAGATATTAACGCCTCAGTTAACATTGGATAAGATTAACGCTATATTGAAGTATTTGGAAAGATCTAATCTTATAATAATTGATTTAGATGGTAACATTGTCTGGATAAAAGAAAAAAACTTGAGGGAAGATCCTAATTTAATGGACATAGGAAAATTTTCAAACGACTTTTTGGAGTATTTTGGAAATACCAAAAAATAAAATATTACAAATATTTAAATTAAATTCAATTTTTATAATACATATGGCAGGATTTTTTCGACGTAAACGAAATAGACGATATACTCCAGATGGCGAACCGTTAGAGGATGTTGGTGGCGGAGGCGGGTCTGGTTTATCCAGTCCTTTGCGAATAGCGATTCCTGCAATAATTGCAGTAATAGTTATCTTTGTCGTTTTATCATCCAGCATAAAAATTGTTGATGCTGGTCATCGAGGTGTGTTGCTTAAGTTTGGTGCGGTAGACCCAGGTGTATCATTAAGCGAAGGCCTTCATTTTGTTCTCCCTTTTAGAGATTCGATTCTCCAATTTGAAGTTAGAACACTAAAGATAGTTGAAAGCACTACCTCTGCATCAAAAGATCTTCAGAATGTGGCTACAGAAGTTGCATTAAACTATCATGTAGACCCTGATACTGTTCCTGCGTTATATAAACAACTTGGATTTGATTATTCTAACCGAGTTATAGTTCCTACCATTCAAGAGTCAGTCAAGCAAGTTACCGCTCAATTCAATGCTGAAGAATTAATTACCAAACGAGAACTCGTAAAAGATGAAATTGAAACACAGATAAAGGGTAGGTTGTCCCCATATAACATAATTGTTGATGCCATTTCAATCACTGATTTCAAATTCTCTGATCAGTTTGTTAGGGCTGTGGAGTCTAAAGTAGAAGCTGAACAACGCGCATTACAAGCTCAAAACGAACTTCGAAGAATACAGATTGAGGCACAACAGGCTGAAGCCCGGGCTATAGGGGAGCAAAAGGCCAATATCGCGCAATCGGAAGGATTAAGACAATCTAATATACTAAAGGCACAAGGTGAATCAGAAGCTATTAGCATCATTGATAAACAACTTCGAAATAGCACCGGATACCTTGATTGGCTTAAATCCCAAAAATGGGACGGACAGCTTCCATTAGTAACTGGCAGTTCTGGTGGCGGCGGCGAAGGTGGTGGTGCAGGCAATGCAGGTGCAGTTCCATTTATAAATATCCCATTAGGGGAGAGATCTAATTCCACTCGATAGTAATTTTGTTATTGAGTCGACCTGGAATGTTATTATGCCAATTTTTTTATTTTTTTAAATTATCCTGGATGGATGGACTGATGGTTTTTGCTTTGTTATTGGTATTTGTTGAAATGGACTAATCTCAGCACGATTTGCAACATAAAGGCCGGATATTTTTGGACCATCCTCAATTGGAGTGTTATTACCATCCGCATACTGATTCATTGAATTTATAGTCCTCCTGTTGGATAAATCACAATGGAACTTGTTTTTTTTCATGCTTCGTGGATATATTTTTTGCATTTTCTTTTTTTATGTTGCATGGGATCTGCAAATCTCTTTATATGTAATAGGACTGTTCTAATTAAATTGGGGTTTTAGGCACGATAAGACTCGTGTCATTGTTACTTGTTTGTTGTATTTTGTTTAATAAATCTTGATACAAAATTGGTTATCCAACTAAAAAAGATATTGTGAACATAAATATCGTTTTGCCCTCAATATTTCTTTACGTAACCGTGATTAAAGTTTGATTATTGTTTTTATGACGTGACCTTAAATTACATCAACATCATGAGGCTGACTTTCTTTGTAGCCTGCCGCTGTAATCTTGATAAACTCTGCGTTTTCATTCATTTCGCTAATTGTTTTTGCACCACAATAACTTAAGCCAGACCTAACACCTCCAACTAGTTGCCGAATAATTTCTATTACGCTTCCCTTATACGGAACCATTGCTTCTACTCCTTCTGGTACAATGTCGTTTAAATCATCATTATCTATACTCATTCCTGCATTTTCCCTATATTTTCTACCTAATGATGCAGAAAATGAAGCCATCCCTCTATACATCTTATATTTTTTACCGTTTTTAGTCAAAGTTTTACCTGGACTTTCATCCGTACCGCCAAACATGCTTCCTATCATTACTGACGATGCTCCGGCAGCTAACGCTTTTGTTAAATCGCCGGATGTTCTGGTTCCTCCGTCAGAAATTATCGGGATATCATATTCCTTTGCCATTTTCGCGCTATCTATTATTGCAGTTAATTGAGGAACGCCAGAACCTGTTACTATTCTTGTAATACATATAGAACCTGAACCTACTCCTATCTTTACCGCATCCACTCCTGCCTTTATTAAATCCTCTGTTCCTTTCTCAGTAGCCACGTTTCCCGCCATGAGCTCGCAGGTTGGAAATGCTTTTTTTATCATCTTTACTGTGTTGAGTGCGTTATCGCTATGTCCATGGGCTATGTCTACTACGATAATGTCTGCCCCATTGTTTAGCAAATCCTCTGTTCTTTCCAGATAATCTCCCTTTACCCCTACTGCCGCGCCAACCAACAATCTTCCTTTTTTATCTTTTGAAGCATTAGGGTATTTTTCAATTTTTAGTATATCTTTGCCTGTTATTAGTCCAAAGATTTTTTTCTCTTCGTCAATTATGGGTAGTTTTTCGACTTTGTATTTATGTAGTATCTCTTTCGCTTGTTCTGTTGTTGTTCCGACTTTTGCCGAAATAACGTCTTTTGTCATTAGACTTGAAACTTCTGTGTTTAAATTTTTTTCAAATACTATGTCTCTTCTTGTTAAGATCCCACAAAGTCTTTTGTTGTTATCCTCTACTAATAAACCTGAAATACCTTTCTCTGACATAATCGTGTTGGCTTCTTTTATTGTGTTATTTGGACCTATTGTGTAAGGCTGCTCTATTATAACTGATTCACTTCTTTTTACCCTTAATACCTCTTTAACTTGATCCTCTATAGTCATAAACCTATGAATTATTCCTATACCTCCTTCTCTTGCCAATGCACTAGCCATGTCTGATTCAGTTACAGAGTCCATATTTGCACTGATTATTGGAATATTGATTTTGATGTTGGCTGATAATTTTGTTTTTAAACTAGTTTGAGATCTTGAAACAATGGGTGATCTCTTTGGAACGAGAAGAACATCATCAAAGGTCAGACCTTCTTTGAAATGCAATGTTACCTTTATCCTTAGTATTTGCTAGGATTATAAGCGTTTTCTTTTTGTTTTATTTTCATAAATGTATTATTGATTTTGTTATTATTGAGTTCCAAAGGGTTATCGTTAAATGCTGTGATAAAATTATGATAATCGATAACATGGAAATAATTCAAACACGTTCTTCATTCCAATCTTTATTCATTAAAAAGTTAAAAAATTAAAAAGAATTCTTTAATTTTCATAAATTTGTCTCTTTTCCCATGGTGCTATCTGTTGTGGTTTTTCCTTCTGTCTATGGTATCGTTGATTTCAGCTCCGGTACCAATAATTGTAACTGGAAGACCTGTTTCGGATTCGATATTCTCTACAAATTGCATTGCTTCCTTTGTAAGTTTTGAATAGTCCTTTATGCCTTTACATTGAGGAAAAACAATGTCTAGTTTTGTTAATGCAATCTGAGTTGCACTGTTAATTTGTATGGATTTTTTTGCAAGGTTAAAATTAAACGGGGCAGATCTTCTTTGCCTTCCAGTTACACTACCATATTCTAACCAATTTTTTTCTTTCGCTTCTTCAGAACTTATCTCATTTGTTAGTGGACCTTCTCCCACTCTTGTAACATATGATTTAAAAACAACCAAGACCTCGTCTATTTTTTTTGGACCCACACCCACATCGGAACAAATTGCAGACGCAGTTACATCCTTTGAAGTGACAAAAGGGTATATTCCATGATATAGTGATAGAAATGTCCCTTGGGTTCCTTCTATAAGCACATTCTCTTTGTTGTCTATCGAATAGTTAATCGAATTGCTTACATCTTCTAAAAAAAGTGCAACTTCGGGGATATCTTTTGCAAGTTTTATCTTTCTTAGTGCTCTGTCGGCATTGGCAGGGCCAGTGCCGGTTCCAGTAGTGCCTATGGTATCCTTAAGATGGTTATCTTCCTTGTCTTTCTCTAGATGGTGTTGTTCAATTATGCCGCACTGAAAGTCAATGAATGTCCTATCTATCGCATCAAATGCATTAATTTCTCTTAAGAGGGTATTTGGTTCAACCAATACGCCCGAACCAATTAACAATCTCGTATCTTTATTTAATACTGCACTTGGTAACATCCTTACTTTGTATTCGTTATTGTTTTGTACAAATGTATGTCCTGCATTAGGTCCTACTCCTCCCCTGGCTGCCACATTATATTTATCATTTGTCGCTAAATAAGCTATGATTTTCCCTTTTCCCTCATCACCATAAAATCCACCTACTGTAACTAAACAAGGCATATTGTTTTTATAAAAATATATAATATTTAATCTTAATAGTTCTGTTTTATCCTGATACATTTTGCTTACTGTATGTGGTTTTTTCTGTGGCGTTTATCTGTCCGACATTAGGCAATTTAACCTCCTTTTTATATTGTGTTTAACTCAAAATCCGGGGACATGTTGCCAATATGTTATAAAAAGATTTTGTCTGATCTTTGGGCTGGCTTTCCTATTTTTATATACCCTATATTGAAATTGAGCGATCGCAATTTATTTTTTAATTTGAATTCCCGGCATAATAAGGTCTTCAAATTTTCGTTTTGACACCTTTGGTTAAGGTTATCCATTGATTTTGCTATTTGTAAAGATGACTAATCTATTTTGCTATTTAAATTAGTCTTATTGTATTTTCAATCTTGTTACGCCTTTTTCCTTTTGAGCGCTATCACAGAAACTTGAGATAAATGCTATTACCATCATAAGGGAAGGGAAAATATGCTTAGTTGTGGATCTGAATTTATATGATTTATAAATGTGAGGAAAATCGAGTTTCTGGTGATAATCCATAGATGTTTTAGAGATGTTTCATTAATAAGAACAACAATAGAAATTAGGAAAATCTTTATGTAATGATGATACCAACGGTGATTCCAAACTTCTTTCACTGCTGATAATATCCTATAGCCTTGAGTGTATTTTCCTGTAAACAGCCGATTTTCTACCTGTGACCGAAATCTCCCAGTCTGCATTGGGCATTAATGTTCCATCATCCATAGCTTGTATATCTGTGATACCTTGCCCATTTATATGCAAAAATAATGGCAGTCTGATGTCTTGACTTCCTTATAAGTAATTGCTTGTAGAACAGGCAAATAAATTGCCTGGGATAGTTCAAGCAACAACCATTATTACATCTGCGTATGGCAATACGCAAATAGAGAAAATTCAAAACCGTCATTTCCGTCATTTCTTCCGTCAAAACCGTCAAACTATTTGTCAGAAATCAAGTTGAGCGTAAATGTGGACGCTGGTTTGGTGGGGTTTGATGTCTTGGATCTAATTAGTTATGGTCCTGGTTAACGGGTATGCCTGCATTTTGGGGTTTCAGATATTGTGCGAAAACACACAATATGTAAACAGGTGGATATTTGTAGTGTGTAAAATGCAATATGTTGGCTATATGGCATCGTTAGTAAGAGAAAAATTATCGAATTTGTATTTTCATGTATGAGCTATGACTCTACATCCAAATTTGTCGAAAATATTCTAATAATTTTATCAAATCTGCCTGCTGGACTTAGAACTGGTATTATCAAAAACCGATTAATTGAATTTGATGGTTTTGACGAATCTGAAAAGAAAGAAATAGTTGGTAATATTTTGAAGAACTTTTATAAGATGGAGAGAGCCAAGGTTCTGAGCCTATTTGAATCCTGGCTGACTTCGCTGTATGAGATGGATACCTCTTCAATCAACTCCATTTTTAATTCATATCTGTTAGAGTTATATTTAAATCCAAATGACCTTAGAAATTTTGATAATCTTTTTATTTTGTCTCTGGTTAAAGTATTAAATGATTTACCTGAAAATAAAAGGGATAAACTGTGTGCTGTTTATGGAGTCTATATTGAATACGCCTGATCCTAAAATGTTTATAAAACTAATCCTCAAAATTAATTTAAATAAGAAAATCTTGCCATCAAAATATTTAAATTTTTAAGAAAAGTTCATTTATTTTCTGGTTTTTTTTCTAATTCTCCAAGAGTTTTTTCAAAAAAACCTTTTTCATATTTTCTTAAAGCTTTTCTGTGTTCTGGAAGTGACATGTCCAGTCTCATTTCATTCATCACCATTACAGCATATGTAGTCCATTCTTTCCAGCAGTCTGGACAGGATGGATATTTTTGCGATGTTGGATCCTCTACTTCGCTCTCCTCAAAGGTTTTGTTGCATTTTAAACAAGTTTTAGACATCGTTTTATTAAAATTGGATGAATAACCTTATTATGTTTTTTTATTATGTGTTATAACGAAAACCTTAACCAAGTCTTGTTTTTTAAATATGTGAATGTGAAAATAAATCAATCTTCAAATATTTAAAAGGGTAAACTTAATGTAATATAAGTTTTTTTCATGAGGATCCAATAATATTTATTAACTCTTTATTTTTATATGAAAATTGATGAAAATGGTCAATAAACCAGTTTATATCACAGCAAGTTTGCTTGCAATTCTCAGTGCGGTATCTATTGCATCAGGCGGAAGCCTTTCTGTTTTCGCTCAAAGCCCAGACGTCCAAGTGTCTATTGTGCCTGGGTCATCCACCTTAGCAGAAACAGCATGGAGCCCAAATCCTGTTGAGGTATCCGTTGGCCAAAAGATCATATGGACAAATAACGATTCGGTACAACACACAGTTGTATCAGGAAGCCCTGGCTCTCCAGACGTTGGTAAGCTATTTGATACTGGCTTTGTAAAAAGCGCAACAGGACCGGGACTTCTCAATAAAGGACAAACATTTGAATACACACCTACTGCTGCAGGGGAAATTCCATACCACTGCTCATTACATCCAACCATGGTTGGCAGTATAGTAGTAAAATAAATCCTTTTTTTTTCATTTGTGTTTTATAGCTATAACCTTCTTTGAATATTAATCCATCACTATTAACTTATATCCTGGATAATTTTGATTCTGGGAGGGAGAATTTTGGCATTGTTAATGATGACATCTTCAATGAGTTGCTGTTTTATTTGTCTCATCACAACATAAGGATAAAAAGCAACAAAGTCGATGTTTCTTCTTTTAACAAACTCTCCATTGCATTGTTGGCTATTCGTAATGGCGCTGATATGGTCAAAATATGCGGCAAAATAAATTGGCATGATTTTGAATTGTTTTCGTCTGAAATAATGAAACATCATGGTTATCGTGTTTACACAAACTTTCGATTAAAAAACCCTAGGCGAGAAATAGATGTAATAGGCATAAAGTCTCAAAAAGCTTTGTTAGTTGACTGTAAACATTGGAAAAAAAATTCCTTGTCCAATATGGAAGAAATTGTTGACAAACAAAAAAAGCGCAGTAGGCTTTTTTTACAAAAATCCCACATGAAAGTCGAAAATGCTTTCCCGATTATACTGACATTATTGCCAAATGGGTCTCAATTCGTAAATGATGTTCCGATTGTAACTATCGACAAATTAAATTCTTTTTTATTGGATTTTGATATGTATTATTAAAATATGTTTAAAATCTAATTTGTATTTATATTATTTATCTTTGACGTGGTAAGAAATTCATTTGCATTTCTTAAAACCTTTTTGCTGTTATCAAATGATAATTTTTCTAACGCGTGATTGAAGTCTAACCACGCAAAGTTGATGTGTTCAAATGACAGTACTACTTTGTTAGTACTTGTTTCTGCAAGATAATATATGACTGTTTTATTGACTATTTTTGACTTTTTTCTGTATCTATAAGAGATCTGTTGCCTAAAACCTTCTATTAGTTTTATGTCATTAATGGCGGTTTCTTCCATTACTTCTCTTTTGATGGTTTCATTTTCGGTTTCTCCACATTCAATATTTCCCTTTGGAAAGTCCCAGTGGCCATAACTGTAATTAAGAACAAGGTATTTAATTTCGAAATTTTCATCAACAATATGCAATACTGCTCCTGCAGAAATTTCGTCATACATTGCCATGAGTGATTTCTACGCTTATAAAAATATGTTCATGATTTTTTACTTTTTGTTCTCTACTCCATTGTAATGTTTAGCTCTTCAAAATCTCCATTTATGCTATAATCGTGTATGTATTCCCATTCCTCAACTGTCATCCAATACCCGCAGTATATTTTTTTTGTTTCGTTATCGGTTTCTCCGTGTTGTGGCATTGTTTATGTAGGTATTAATTAATAACGTATTAATGATTTTCTTGTCTTTTTCATTTTCCATATCTTCTTGATCTTTTTTGATATGTTCTTATTGCTCTCATCAAGTCTATTTTTCTAAATTCTGGCCAAAAAACATCCACAAAAATGAGTTCGCTGTATGCACTTTGCCATAATAAAAACCCGCTTAATCTTTTTTCACCGGAGGTTCTTAGTATTAGATCTGGTTCTGCTTGTGGAAGATGTGCTGTATATAGGTTCGCCTCTATTAGTTTTTCATTGATTTCATCAATGTCAATTCTTCTTTCTTGAATTGATCTTGCTATTTTCTTTATTGCGGACAATAATTCCTGTTGCCCGCCATATGCAATAGCTATATTCAAGTACATGTTATGATAATTTTCTGTTCTAGATTCCAGCTTTTTTAAAATCTGCTGAAGTCCATCAGGTAGTTTTTTGAAGTCCCCTATCGATTTAATTCTTATATGTTTATTGTGTATTCTCGCATCACCGTATAATCTTGTGAGTTTCTCTTCTAATAGTGAGTAAATATTATCTATTTCAAAAGGATCTCTTTCTAAATTTTCGTCTGAAAGTACATAAATGGTAGTTATTTTTATTCCTAAATCATAAATCCAACTCAGAAGATCTTCTGCAATGTCTGCACCAATCTTGTGGCCTTTCTCTTTTTTTACCTCTTTTATTTTTGACCATCTTCTGTTGCCGTCTAGAATGATTCCTATGTGTTGAGGGAATGGATATTGGATTATTTGATTTAGAAGGTGTTTTTCGTATATTCTGTATACTATATTTTGCCTTGAAAAATCATATAGTTTCTTTAAACATTTATCTAATACATGCATGGTAATTTTTTTTTATTTGATAAATTCTGACTCCTAATGAATTTCTATTGGTTATCGTGTTTAAGTGCTTCTCCACCTTTTCTGTTCCTAAAGTATTGAAAAAGGAATGTTGCAACTATTAGTGTTATTGCAAGACCAATCAACAAAGATGAAATCAAATTGAATGGGTTTCCCCTTGCAGCTATGAGGGATGTAAACTGTAACATGGGTATGTACAACAATGCCAAAACTACCAGTCTTAAGATATCGTATATTATTTTAATACTGCCCTTAAACCAATTGCTCAGCAGTATTCCTGCAAAAATTGTTGATATCCCAATCCACAATAACGTAATGGTCCCAGACACAAAATTTCCCAATATTAACTTGTTTGTGATTATTGATGCAATTCCATTCTGTGATTCTAATGCGTCGGGCGGAATATGGGAAATCCCATTCAATATCGAAGCTAAAATAATCAATGTTCCAGCGAAGTAAGAGAATATTCTAATAAATCCTGAAGGAGTTGGTTTTGAGAACGAAACTATGGCTTTGTCTATGTCAAAAGCCCTTAGAATAAACGCCAAACCCAATATGCTTAAACCCAAGGCAAATGCTTCCCTCGAAAACCCGAAAATTATGGAAAGGCCACTAGTTATAAACAACGCACCAGGTAAACCAAGGAAAAATTTTGAATAACGTGGATCATAAAATAATATCTTTATATATCGGGCCAAAATGGCATAAGAGTATTCTACGCTTCTACTTTGCCTTACTATTATTCTTTGGAGCGATATTATTGGAATTTTTCCTTGAATTATGGGAATTACCGTTTCATCGTCTTCTCCATCTGATACAACTACAGCCCCGTCAGCATCATATCCATCAAGCACCTTGTCTATTTCCTGCGCAATCTTCACGTCTCCTTCTACACCTCTGTTGAATTTGCCCGCTACAATGGTAACCTCTGCGTCGTGCCCTCTTGTTCTGAATTCCTCATATGACTTGATTGCTCCAAAGATTGCATTACAGTCCGAATCTTCAGGATCCTCTATAGCAAGCCTAGTCCCTGCTTCAACGCAATGATCTTTGCCTATTACTGGCGTTTCAATCCCGCTTTTTATGCCAATATCGTCATCTCTATCTATACAAATGATTAATATTTTTGTACCGCCATGAAATGATTGTATTTTATTATGGCTTTTATTGTCTGTAAATTTTACTTTGTTTTTTAATCGGCCTGCCCTAGGCATTAATTATACAACAAAATAATGTGTCTGCTATATAATTAAGTTA
>JBBJMN010000090.1:0-9323 GCA_037720485.1 Candidatus Nitrosocosmicus sp. | reverse complement strand
CCACTGAAGCCTTTGTCACAATGAAGCATTTTGAGGATGCGGTTAAAAAGATAAAAACTCAAAGAGACATGAAACCTGGAGAAAAAGTAACTCTTTCGCAATACCGTTAAATCTCCATCCATTCATTTTGTTTCCTAAAATGATGTGTATCCATCTCATGGATAGTGCAATAATGATTATTTTGCATGTTAATTAGGCAATGGCAGCAACAGAGGTTTAGTAGAAACACGATATATGAGAAGGTTTTAATTTTTTTTAGTATTATATTGATAATGGATAAACTAATATTTTTTTATCTTTGATCAGAATTAGAATTGTATAAGGTTCCAATTGCAGTAAAAAAGAAAAAGGAATCCGTATCAATTGTAGATCTGGGGTATAATTCTATCAAAATCTCTACTTTTGATGTTTACAAAAATGGTCAATATAAAAAACAGGATCAACAACAAGAATATGTTCAAATAGGTTATAATCTGTCTAAAGCCAATAACATAATCAAGGATCAAAATATTGAAAGAGTTGCCAAATTTCTCAATAAATTTAAAGCTGAATTGAAACAAATGAAAAACAATATGGTTATTCCGATTGCCACAAGTGCCGTGAGGGATGCAGACAATGGAGCGGATGTTGTCAAAAGCATAAAAAAGAAAACTGGATTTGAATTTAATGTATTATCTGGCCTTGAAGAGGGTTTTTTCTCATATTTGGGTGCCCAATCTATAATGCGTGTTCCAAATGCAATATTTTTTGATTTGGGTGGGGGAAGCATCGAGATAATCCATGTGCAAAACTACAAGATAAAAAAAATTGTCTGTCTTAATCTTGGTGCTTTAAGATTATCTGAAAAATTCGTAAAATTCAATGAAAAACTGGAGGAGGAATCAGGATATAGGCAACTTGAGAAATTTCTTTATAAAAATATACCTGCGATTGACCAATTTAAAATTGACGAAACCATGATCGTGAAATTGGTGGGAATAGGGGGCACCATCAGAACAATCCATAAGTTTATTGCTGGACTTTTTCAAAGACCTCCGTCTTTACCGTACAATCACATTACAATTACTAAAAAAATGATGGATATTTCAAATGACATTTTCAAAAGACTTTCTCAAGAAGAGTTATTACAGATAAAATTGATTGACAAACAGCGATCTAAAACCATCACTGCTGGTAGCTGTGTGGTCAAAATATTGATGGAGCGATTGGGTTTTGATGAGTTACTTATCTGTCCTACAGGGCTAAGAGAGGGCATTTTGGAGAATTATCTTTATTTTTCTATGGACAAAAGACACCGATTGAGAAAAAAATTTATTGGATTAAACTATGATGATATGCATTCTATTGGCTATTCAAATAGTTTGACTCGATTTTCCGCATACGCTAAGAAATCCTCCCAATTTGTTTTGTTGGGATCGCATGGTGATTTTTTCCCAAAAAAAATTATTAGCGCAAGATTGGACAAAATAAAAAAAACAAAAGATTGACATTGGTGTTTAACATTTTGCATTATAAAATTAAATAATCTATAATAACAGTTATCGTTTAGATTTTTATAATGGATATTGAGGAAAAAATGTCTCTTGTTCAAAGGCCTCCAACAGACGAGGTAGTTACTGCAGATGAACTGAGATCCTTGTTTGAAACTAACTCTTCGCCCAAACATTATATTGGACTGGAAATTTCTGGAAAATTGCACCTGGGCAGTCTGATACTTACAGGCTTTAAAATCAATGATTTTATAAAAGCTGGCATTAAATCAAATGTTTTTCTGGCTGATTGGCATACTTATATAAATAACAAACTAAATAATGACTGGATTCTAATATCTAAAATTTCAAAATATTACGAAAAGGCTTTTAAATTTTTTTGCCCTGGAGTCAACATAATCCATGGGTCAAAACTTTATGAGGACACAGACGACTATTGGAAAAACTTTGTTCTTTTCTCAAAACAAATCACACTCTCAAGAATACTCCGCTCTTTAACCATTATGGGAAGAACTGAAAAAGATGCCTTGGATTTTTCTCAACTTCTGTATCCGTCAATGCAGTCTGTGGATATAAAAGCACTCGATTTAGACATTGTTCAGGCAGGAACTGACCAAAGGAAAATCCATATGCTGGTTAGAGAGGTATTTCCAAAACTTAATTGGAAAACTCCGATCTCTGTACATCATCATCTCCTCCCAGGATTATCCGAGCCTATCCTTGCCCATGCTGCTCCTAACCATGATATCACTACAACCACCACTACCAACAACGAATCATTGCCCACTCCTTTTAACACTGAAAGAAGAATCGAAGACTCTAAAGTTTTTAGCAAGATGAGCAAAAGTAATCCTTCTAGCAGCATTTTAATCCATGATTCTGAAAAGGACATTCTTTATAAGATAAACAAGGCCTATTGCCCTTTGGGAGTTTCAGCTGATAACCCCATACTGGAAATTATCAAACATGTCATTTTCCATCAATACGATGAATTCATAGTGGAACGACCAGCAAAATATGGAGGCCGTATATCTTATTACTCTTATGATGATCTTCAGAAAGATTACGCGCAAAATAAAGTCCACCCAAAAGATCTAAAGATGACTACCTCTAGATATCTGAATGAAATCATTTCTCCTGTAAGGGATCACCTGCATGATGAAATTCCGGATTATGCCCTATGATTGATTTATTTCTTCAAGTCACCGTTTTTATATCTTTATAGTTAACTGTTGTGATCGATTATGTTTATATCAAAAATACTTTTTCTCTTCTTTTGATGTTTTTTGCTTTTGTCTATTTGCATCATTTTCTTCCCGTGATGTTTAGCCTTACATAATCTATCTTTAGTAAATCCAGGTTGGTTTTTCTTTTCCTTCTAGTGCCTTGCTCTTTGATTTTGTATAAAAAAGCGCATTTGAATGAATTTCTGATTCCGTTATTATCATCAACTTCTGGCAGATGCGATAAATAATGTTTCACCACGACCGTTTTCATGTACAAGATGTATATTTTGTAGTTTTCAAAATTGGCTGTACCTTTTTGTTAGAAAAAACTTGAACATCTTTAGACCCTGTATTGTTTAATATTTCTATAGTGTCTGTGGGGGTTGCGAATTCCCGTGGATTTTTCCAATACCCAAAATATTGTTTGAATATTTTGCTTTTTCCATTTTCCTCTAGTGTGATGTGGATGGAAACCAAGGTTACCTTTTCCTCCACACCGAATTAAAATCTCTCCATCTTGCTTTGGTGATACCCAGAATTTTGTGAATATCTTTTTGTGATCCAAAATCCGATGTATTACTGCATTTGAGAAAACTAAATCCCCCTTTTTCCAGTAAACCAAGATCCGATAAATCTGATTTGATGAATGCTATTGTTTGAAAATCCTTAAGGTTTTTTTGCGTTTACTATCATCTTGTCATCTGTACCAACTGCGTAAACTTTGCCTTTTTTTACTATGTCTGCTATTATTTTTGTCACAAAAGTTCCACTGCCTTCTGCATCCAGCACAATTTCGTTATCTCTTATCTTTTTCCTTGCCAGCAAATCCATTGCCCGTGATTTTTGGATATTTGGAACTTTGTGATAGCTTTCCGCATCCCAGTTGTTGTTCTCTTTGTTTGTCGCACTCAGGGTAGTTCTGTTTTTGTGGTATTATGTTGTATTTTAGAGCTGCTTTTTCCTAAACCATTTTATAGGTACAATCAATTATGATTTATATTTATGAATACTAAGTTTGTTTACACTGCTGGAATCGTGATATTGATAATTGGGATCGTATTTTATTTTGTTAACGCAGTGGTTCCTACATCTGAAGAGGAACCCTCTCCATCCAACTCCTCCATTACCTCCACTCCCACCATCTCCCCAGCAATTTTGAATGGTGCCGAACCTGAAGCTGCTGTCGGCTCTGTTATGCCCGTCTCGATTTCCCCTTCCTCAAATACCGCGGGTTCAAATTATGAGAACCTGACCGTATCGGCCAAGTCTGTAGATATTTTGCCAATAAATGATATCTTGTCTGCACGAATTGCATTGGATGTGCATAACCCAAACAAAGGCGCTGCAATTTTGGAGACCTTAAGCTATAGTGTTTTTTTTGACAATGTGAGATTAGTTTCAGCCGATATCGGAGCCAAGCCAGAAGGATTTGTAGATAACCTTGGATCTGTTTATACCATTATAGGCAACCAAACTATAACTTTGAAGGATAGACAACCAATAACCGAAGATGGTGTTTCTTTGTTCAATTCAAACGGTACCGTGCTAAACCGGAATTCCGCTAATGACATTTCCGCAACTCAAACCACACCTGATTCATTTGTTATAAATGGGACTTTTGCCACCACATTAAACAGGGGAAGCCAATCTCAAGCTTCTGAGCATGCCTTTAATTCGCAATTTCCGTTACAGCAATAACAAATAAATAAAAACACATTGCCCATTTTTTTATGTGTATTTGATTTTAATGCTGACGTGAAACTTTTGAGAATGTGATAATCTTCAAATGATGCGATGAAGTGTATAACACCCAACGGTGCCGTTGACTTGTTTTTATTGTATGGTGGTTTTTTGGTACTTGTGGGGGCATATATTTAACTTTTTTTGAAAAAAGTTGGGTAGTGATTATTCGTGATATTTTGTGGTCTGCTCTTCCTTGGCGAGAACAACGCTTTGTTTTGTATGGCGCCTTGATTTATCACTCAAAGAAGGATAACTGAAAAAACAAATATGCTTGAATATGGTCCATACTCTGTTGTTATCTGACCTTTACCTTGACGCTATAAAAAACAAAGAAAAGAAGTTATCTTTGATACATGGTGAATCGTTTTCTGATATTTTAAAAATCGCCTCTAGCAGGTGGGTCGAATATATCCCTGAGAAAAGAGATACATATTCGGTTGGCATTGATAGCAGTTGGAATAAGAAATCCTATCAAGGCATAGACCTTTTTGTAATAGATTCTGTTGCAGTTACCTCTTTTAACCGTATTCTGTCTACTAGGTGGAATTATGGCGTTAATACTGTAAGTGGTGATTCACTTAGCTCAGAGGCAATGATTATGGAAATTGATTTGTCAAGTTTAGTGGTGGTGGACATGGATGAAAAGCCTGATATTTTATGCGTAGATGGTTCAATAATATCTAACCTGCTCCATAACAAAAGTTCCCGTTATGCGAATAAAGTTCAAAGTTTGATTCAAAAAAACAATAGAGATTCTTTGATATTGTTTATTTCAAAAAACTCCAATACCAAAAACCAGTTCAAAGAATATGGGGCAAAAGCTGCTGACATATATTATTTTAATAAGTTGGGATCAAATCCAGGGTTTAGCTTACCCAATATCAATTCCAACCCTAACCTTTCTGGCATTTTGGATGTTGTGGAAGTTTATGTTAGGTTGTCCCCGTTTGTACCGCTAATCAAAATCGAGATAATCCATAACCTGTCAATATCTGAAAAGGAAATCCAAAACATAATGGATAGGCTTTGTTACCATAGCATAAACGGATATCCATACTGTTTGAGACTGGCACACAAGTCGTGCAAGGTCACTAATGTTGACGTGAAAAGAATCGCTAGTGTCTATGGGCTAAAGAATGAATTTGGGGCAAGGGATTCATTAAACGAATGACACCTAGTGCATGGGAAACCAAACATGTATATGCATATGCTGTAAACTTAAACCAACTGTTTCCGATTCTTTATCTTATAGACCAACTCCTTAGTATAACGTAACCTTGTTAGCAATAATCACAAATTTTATATAAAGACCGTAGAGAACAACATTGAAGAAACAGAGGGCCGGTGGTCTAGCTTGGTTAAGATACCGCCTTGACGTGGCGGGGTTCGTTGGTTCGAATCCGACTCGGCCCATATAAAAATTTGATTATATTTACAGACCCAAAGCCAACAATAGCAAGAAGGAGTTGTTTGAAATGCAGGCTGCGACAGGAATCGAAAAATTTGGTGTTAAAACAGAAGAAGAGAAAAAAGAAAATGACGGTATCGACATAAATAGATATTATTCTAACTCACTTTTCTATTTTTCCCTGTTTAAAATAAATTCAGGAAAAGAGCTGTAATAATATTGATAACAATTAGTTATTCCGATTGTAGTAGATAATCGACTATTAATATCAAATAATACAAATAGCCGTATCTATTGAATAGAGACTTGACTTAAACTTTATAATTATTTTAGTTTTTCTGATATACAATAGTCATGGCAGGGAGAAGAAAAAGAGATTTTAGTGTTCTCATGGTTTGCACAGAATACCCGCCAATGCAAGGGGGAATCGGAAGATACACTTTCAATGTGGTGCAGGCTTTGCGTTCAAGGGGCATAAAAATTAGCGTTCTTTCTAATTCTGATGGGGATGGCGATTATAAGGGCTTATCACCATATGCCAATAACAATTCAGAGGTGATATATGATTTGGTTCAAAAACTACAACCTGACATAGTTCACATTCAGCATGAGCATGGGTTGTATGGATTTGATCTCAATCCATTGTTCCCAAACAGGACAAAAACAGGAATAGACAAGTTTTACACTATTTGTGAGGTTCCTATAGTTTCAACCTTTCACACAGCTTATGGGTTCAAAGTGTGGATGCAATCCACCCTTGTTGAAGGGAAAGACACCTTTCACCTAAAATACATGTATGAATATTGGAAGCATTTGATTAACTACTCGTCTTTCCGTAGGGTCATTTCACATGCAATGTCTAAAAGCGCAGCTGGAATAGTCCTTTCCAATTACATGACAAACTTGATTCCTGGCAGTAGTGTTATATATCATGGTTCGGAGCCTTTTCAATCTGTTGAGGTTGAAAAAAAAGAGGCAAGAAAAATTTTAGGTTTGCCTGAAAATGAGAAAATAGTTTTGGTACAGGGATTTTTAACTGCAACAAAAGGCTGGGACATTCTAAAAAAAATGAAGATACCTGATGGCTGGAAAGTGGTGATGAACTATTCCAAAAATCACTATAATAACCAGATAATCGACCTAAACCTAGACAGCAAAAAAAATGTCATTAACTTAAAAAGAGACTATCTCTCTGAGAAAGACCTATCGACATTATTTTTTGCATCAGACATAATCTTTTTGCCATATAAGGCAATCTCAGGCTCTGGAACCATGTTTGACGGCATGGGACACGGTAAGCCGTTTCTGGCCTCAAATGTGGAACTTTTTAAGGAATTCTCCAGATTAGGGCTAGGTGTAGCAACAGAGAGAAATGCCAAAAGTTTTGAGAAAGGCCTTGAGGCTGTTGATGAAAACTATGAGACCTTAAAGTCTAACGTGGAGAAATTCCGTAAAAACCTAAAATGGGATAACATTGCTGACCTGCACATAGACGTCTATGATAACATACTTGATACCAATAGAGATAATATCGGTGTCAAACCGATTGCAAAAAAAGCCAATAAAAAACCGGATAGAATGTAATTACTTTTTCAGGTTTCCAGCATTCTTTTTGATTCTAAAACCATTGTTAGTTTGCAATGGAACAATTAACTTAGATGCATAATTAATCCTGCATTACTAAAAATACGTGAAATTAAATGTTAATCCCAGTTTGTAGATTTCAAAATTAAAGTGCTTGGGTTGAGAGCACTAAAATATTTATTTAAATCTAATAGTATGTGAACTCCCATAATTGTAGATGTCAAATCCCGGTGACTGCGTATCCGATATATTGATTTTATAGGATGATGTGATAATGGAATCACAAATTCAAATAAAAAATATGTTAATTTTATTAAATAGATTACACACAAATTTGACACATGTCCGACTCGGCCCATACCAATGTATTTCTTACTATTGTAAAACTTTAATTAATTCCACAAAACTAGTGTAAGAGTCCTTTTTTGGTGGTGAAAATGCTACGGAAACCATCGGGGCCGTTAATCACAGGGGTTAAAATAGATTGTTGCCATTATCAATGGAGGAGACAACATTGCCTGCTAAACTGATTTGACATCGTTATAATTTGTAATTCCTTGATGTTGTGGGCCTTGTCTTTCCATCATGCCTCCATACAGGGCGCCGATGCCGTTGTTATCTTTTGTTGTTACTATAAAATATTGCCTATTATCTTCCAGAGCAGTATCATCCATTCCTTTTCGTTCGATCTTTTTCCATCCAAATAACTCCCTATGGAATTTAGTTGTCCTTTCTATATTGTTGGAAGATAAATCAAAAATGAACTGCTTTACGCACTTTTCTTCATATGTCTCCAGTTTATAAATCGAGACGGCTGAAGTCGCCCATAACCACTTTAGATCCAGGAACAATGATATCCATAAACTGCTTATAGAGTGACTGCATCCTTTCATCCTTTTCACATTTGGCCATCATTTCTTTTGCATGCTCTGTGTCTCTGTAAGAATGCACCTCTACCCATAGCTCTTCTTCTTGGCTAACAGGTATGAGATTGGTTATATTAGTGAAGGCTTCCATACCTTCATCACCTTCCCAGGTCTTACCATTATTTAGTTGAAAAACTTCATATTTTAGGGCACCATGTTCTCTGAACAGGTCAAAGGATTCCTTGTTTATCTGTACTATTTCATTATGGAATTTATTAGGAACTTTGTAAAAAACGAGTCCGACATAATTTCCTGTTTCTTGTTGTGTTTGTGTTTGTGATGATTCACCCATCAATCTAACAATGCAAATGATTCTTTTAAGTATGCAAGGGATCAAAAGTATAGTTGAATTAAGAATTACAAGAGCCGATGGCAGATGATAGGCAACATTGTAGAGAAATTCCATTTTGGAGAATGATGTGCCTATTTAGCCATTTCACTTAAACAATCTTTTTCATCTTATATCATGAGAATACCCCAAATAGCATTACCATCGAAATACCTGCAATCCCAAATGTTCTATCACCTCCAAATTGTTCAAAAAATGGTTGTACATCATTAAAAAAAATTGGAAAAAAACTCAATAACAACTATATTTTTTTAGTTATAGTTAGCACTAGGAACATCATAAACCCAATAAACCAAACAATATCAATTTATGGTTTGCGAGAATAAACGAAAAAGGATATATGTTACGTGCCTATAGATTTTCCTTGCACTCTGCCCATGCTGATATCAAATATGATTAATAATGCATTGACCCTTAGGAAGAACAAGAGTGGCTTATTGCTGACATTGTTTGTTTTCCTCAACATGTTTTTTATGTGTGCTATAGGCGAATTTTCCATCGCAAAAGGGACAACCCTTAAACAAGGCAAAGTCTTTGTAATGTATGCGGGGTCCCTTGTAAAAATATTTGAGGATGTGATAGGACCCGCATTTCAGA
>JBBJMN010000089.1:0-9337 GCA_037720485.1 Candidatus Nitrosocosmicus sp. | reverse complement strand
TAAAAACTAAAAAAATTACAATAAAATTTGGGGGTGTATTTTTAAAACAAAAACGACCAGGACCTGAAAAATTCAATTGAATATGAATTAAAAAAACAAAATAGCGACCAATAGTGCAAGGTACAGTGCTTTAAAATGCAAGGTGGATCTGATTTGCAAAGTAAAGAAAACACCAAATCCGAGATAAATGACTGTGTTGTCAACAGGTATGATTTGGATAACGTTTCAGTTGGCGTTATAGGAAGTCATTCTGCCCTTGAAATAATGGATGGGGCCAAGGATGAAGGACTTAAGACGGTTTGTATTTGTCAAAAGGGAAGAGAGCTACCCTACCTAAAATATAGGCGACTGTCAGACGAAATGCTAGTTTTAGACAGATTCTCGGATATTCTTTTCAAGGAGAATCAGGAAAAACTCTTGAATCTTAACGCAATAATGGTGTCTCACAGATCCTTTTCTGTTTATCTTGGATATGATAACATTGAGAATAATTTTCATGTGCCTATATTTGGTAACCGATGGTTGTTGAAAGCTGAAGAGCGGAATTTGCCGAGAAATCAATATTATCTATTGGAGAAGGCGGGTATTTCTCATCCTAAAATTTATTCAGGCCCCGAGGAAATTGAAGGGCCCGCCCTCGTAAAAATTCAGGAATCTAAAAGAAAGCTAGAACGGGCGTTTTTTATTGTCACATCTTTCGATGATTACAAAAAAAAGTCGCAGGATAGGATAGACAAAGGAATAATAGACAAAGAAACTCTGAAAAATAACTCTGTAATCGAGCAATACCTGATAGGAACATACTTTAACTTTAATTTTTTTTATTCCCCACTTGACGATGAGACCGAATTTTTGGGCATTGAGAGGCGACTGCAGACAAATATTCATGATTTTACCACATCTATACCTGCTAGAAACCAACTCGAAATGGATGTTGAACTCCAAAACATTGAGGTTGGGCATACTCCTGCAAGCATTCGGGAGTCTCTTTTAGACAATGTCTTCAAAATGGGTGAGAAGTTTGTAAAAAGCACAAAAAAGGAGTATACTCCTGGAATTATAGGTCCTTTTTCACTACAGAGCGTTATTACCCTTGATTTGGATATGATTGTTTATGATGTCTCTTTGAGGGTGCCTGGAAACCCGATTCTCGCTACTACCACTCCGTACACAAAATACAAATATGGTGAAACCTTTGGTGTGGGAAGACGCATAGCGATGGAAATCAAAAAATCACTGCAAAGTCCAAATGGTGTAATTAAAATTGTAACCTAAAACAATTGGGTTGGGGCTTTAAGTTTAAAAATTATTTTTTTAATGCATTGCTACATAGTCAATATTTCTGTATGTTGAAAAATATCTTATTTTCAGTATTTTTGGAAATTGTTTTGTCGTGGTACTGTGTATGGTTTCCGTTATATTTTTCAGGTTTGACCTGACTGCTTGTTGTTGAATTGCGTGGCAACTGGACTAAAAAAAGGGGATTAAACTGTTTTGGCAAGCCAGAACACCTTTTTTAATGCATCTGACAATGTTGTAGATTGTGCCTTACACCATTTTTTCCACTATGAGGTTCTCTATCGTTGGTTTTATGTCGTTTATTTTTTCAATCGACTTTCCACCGCCTTGCCCAAAATTTGGTGAGCCACCCCCTGAGCCATTTAATATTAGGGAAGCAGATTTAGCGATAAAACCTGCATTTATGGTTTTTGAAGAGTTTTTGCCGCAATAGGATATTACTTTGGCAGAGCTTTTACCGTTAATCACTGCAATGTATATCAGGTCAGGATCATATTCTGTGGAGTTTTGTCCTAATGCCAGATGGAACTCCTCATCGAGCTCCTCATCTATAGTGTAAAACAGTTTAACATCTCTGCTTACGGTGGTTTTAGAACTTAGTGTTGTGGCATTGTTTAGAATGTGTTGTAGGTATACTTTGGAGATGTTTTTTATCATGTTTTTTATCTTTTTCTTTGAGTTTTCGAATTCCTGTAAATTCTTTGAAAAAGAGTCCAATACTTTATCTTTGCTGGTGCCAAGACTGTTGACAATGTATAGCAGTTGATCTTCCTGTTTCTGAATATATTTTAGTGCATTTTCTCCAGATACAAATTCAAGCCTAACAACGCCATCTTGGATTCTTTCCGTTTTTATGATTTTTATCAGGCCTATCTCCCCGGTATTGAAAACATGGGTTCCCCCACAGGCCTCTATATCTAAACCCCCAATGTTTACTATTCTCACATTGTTTGACGGCACAACGCCACCTTGATAGATCCTAAAACCATAGTTCTTTTCGGCTATTCCCCTCTCAAAAGCATTGATATGTACAGGTAGGTTTTTTCTTACAATCTCGTTTGCCTTTTTCTCTATTTCTTGAATTTCATTTCTGCCTAAAGCCGAGTGATGTGTTATATCAAGGCGAGCATAGTTCTCTTCCTTAAACGCAGAGTTCTGCCATACCCATGACCCCAATATGTTTTTTGATGATTGGTTTATGATGTGTGTGGACGTGTGATTTTTTGTTATTGATTGGCGACGCTCTTTATCTACAACACAATTCACCACCTCCCCTTCCATCAAATTGTTTTTTTCCAGAGTGTGGTGGAATACTATATCCTTGATTTTTATGACATTGTCTACTTTGAAAGGCCCAATATACCCTGAATCTGGTTCTTGACCTCCACCTCTTGGATAAAAACAAGTTTTATCCAGTATTACGGTATTACCATCGATTTGCTTTACTATTTTTGCTTCAAAAACGTATTTGGTGGGTTGTTGATAATAAGTTAATTGTGTTTTTGCTAGTGAATCTAAATCCAAATCACTGCTTATTGTTATTTCGTTTTTGTCTTTTTTGTTTATTTGAACGGATGAATGTAACTCTGAAAGTTTTGTATAAAAATTAGGCGGTATGGAAGTTAATAACCCCATCTCAACAAGATGGTCTGGTGTGATGCCGTCTGATTCATATAGCCTTATCAAATCCCCCAATTCCAATCTGTTGCGCTCTTTGATTATTTTCGCAGATATGGAGTTAATTCTTGTTTGAGTTTCGGAAAACCGTTTTGATTCTATATCCAAAATGGTGAGAATGTCATTTCTAAAATAGTTCAATTCAGGATAAAGTGTTTGTAATTGATCGATATGTAGGTCTACTATATCTGAAACCCTAAAGTTAAAGCCAGTTTTTCTAAGTATTGACAATGACCTTCTTAGCAATACCCTTAGATTATAGCCACCTCCTACATTGGATGGTAAAGAGCCATCGCTTATGGCAAAAATCAGTGTTTTTATGTGGTCCAGTATGGTAAACAGCGATTCATAGGGCGTTATTATTTTAACCAGTTTTTCATAATCTATCTGTAGCTCCTTGGAAACCTGCTTTTTTATTGCATCTATATCTGTATTTGATTCAAGCTTTGATGAAACCCTGCTAAAGTAATTTGCAAGTATTTCTGTTTCGTAGTTATTATTATTTAATGATGAAAAATGTTCCAAACCCAATGTGTTGTAGATTTTTTTTAAAACGGGCTCAAAAGTGCAATCGTAACTAGTGGGTGTTCCATTTGTTATCCATGAAAATCTTTCCAGACCAGCACCCATGTCGATAATTTTGTTGTTCATGGTGCGGTATTTTTTTTCTGTACCTTCAAATTCCGTAAAAACCGCATTTCCCAATTCCAATCCCCTGACGAAGTATTCTAAAGAAGCGCCAAAAGCTCCTGCACCAATCCAAACATCCTCTACAAATGTTATTTCATTTGGATAAATACCAAGAACATCTACCAATAAACCAAAATCCAAATCTATGCATCTGTCTTTCCAATACCCTCCCTCTATATCGGCATTGCATGTTTGACCCACCATGCAAAATGAGGTGTAGTGGCGTCCGCTGACTCCTACATTCTCTATGTCGTTGAACCTAAGGCACATTTGAGGCACCACAAGGGGATTGTGAGGCAGTTCAAATACTACTTTATTTTCGGCAATTCTCTGAAAATCCACTATTGAGGCAATGGTGTAATATAGGTCGTCTCTCCACCTACAAACAACAGGATACCTGTTTACTATTTTATGCCCATTTTTTTCAAAATACCTTTTAGTTTCTTCCCAAGATTGAGTATAACCCAGTCTTTTTGATGTTGGCGGATTGCCTATAAAAGCGTAATTTTCATGATCCGGACAGCATGAGCGAGGAGTTAGTGACCAATAAAATTTTTTACAAATACTGCATGATTGCCTTGAGAAACCTAGTCTTTCAAAAAGTGATACCCTGTAGAATTTTTCATAATTAGAGGAAAAAATGGAAAGAATCTCTGTTTTATTCAATAAAAATTATCTGAGAATTAAGGTTATTAATGCTTTAATGTCATATTAGTCATATACAAAAAAACCTATTTTGATAGTGAATCATTTATAAATTTCACATATGTATCTTTTGGCGCTGCACCTATAGTTCTTCCAACTTCTTTACCTTTGTTGAAAATCAATAACGAAGGGATTGACTGGATGCCATACTTCATTGCAATCTCTTGATTTTCATCCACATTGAGTTTAACAACCTTGATTTTATCAGCATGTGATTGAGATATTTGCTCTACTACCGGTCCAACCATTCTGCAGGGACCACACCATTCTGCCCAAAAATCTACAAAGACTGGCTTTTCTGATTTAAGGACCTCAGATTCCCAGTTTGTGGAATTTATTTGCACTAAATTTTCGTTAACCATAATAATTTAATCGTATCAACATATTTGAATATTTGCAGGGATTGTTATGAGAAAATCTGTGATTATCAAATTAAGTTAAGAATAAGGAAAAAAGTGAGAGCTTTCAATTTTGTATTCTTATAGACAGGGGGAATTTAGTATCAATAACGGTTATATTTTAATAAAATTTTGGATTTATTGTATTAGGTTGGAAGATAAAATAATTAGTGAGCAAGACCTTGAAAGTTGGAGGAGATCGCATTATTCATACCAGGTCAATGGTTCCAATATAGATAAATTAGTAATGATAATGGGGTGGATATCCTCAAAACGCGATCATGGGAATGTTTTATTCATTCAATTAAGGGATAAATTTGGCGACATTCAAATAGTTGTGAAAAAAGGAAAAGAGAATTCAGAAAACAGGATATTTGACATTTTGAAAAATCTAAAAGAGCATTCTTCGGTAGGAATAAAGGGAAAGGTTGTTGAACAAAAAAAATCTCCAAATGGTGTTGAAGTAATTCCACATGAAATTAAGGTATTGTCCGTTTCAGCAAAGTCTGCTCCGTTTTTAACAAACTCTATCTCTACTATAGGAATAGATACCCGATTGGAGTTAAGGGCGCTTGATTTAAGAAGAAATTATTTGCAGAATATATTCAGAATTCGATTTACCATATTAAACTCTGTAAGGGAATTTCTGACCAAAAATCATTTCATTGAGGTAAACACCCCAAAAATGATTTCAACGGCCACAGAGGGAGGCGCAGCACTCTTTCCAATCTTTTACTATGATAAAGAAGCATTTTTGGCTCAGAGCCCGCAGTTATATAAAGAGCAATTAACAATGGCTTTTGAGAATGTCTTTGAAATAGCCCCAATTTTCCGAGCAGAACCTTCGAGAACCAACAGACATCTTTCTGAGGCGATCTCGATTGATGTTGAAAAAGCATTTGTTAACTATTATGATATAATGGATTTACTTGATGAGCTCATAGCGTATATAATTTTAAGAATAAAGGATGTAAACTCAGTTGAATTAAAAAATTTGGATATAGAGTTATCCGAAATCAAAATCCCTTTCCCAAGACATACATATTCAGAACTGATAGATAAACTGCAAAAGAGTCATAAATATATTAGGTGGGGAGATGATATTTCGCCCAAAATCCTAAAGGATGCCATTGGGGATGACTTTTATTATATTGTGGATTGGCCCTTGTCAACCAAACCATTTTATGTAAAAGCAAAGATAAATCCCGATGCTGCCCTCTCTAAATCCGATTCCCCTGCTGATTCATCTGAAAGTGAAAATATGATGGTAAGTGAGTCATTTGACCTGATGTTCGGCCCATTGGAATTGTCATCGGGAAGCACACGTGTTAACAATAAAAATGTCTTATTGGATAGCATGAAAAAAAAGGGACTCAATTCTGCCGCATTTGATTACCATCTAAGGGTATTTGATTACGGCATTCCGCCTCATGCTGGTTTTGGGTTGGGGCTTGAAAGACTAATAATGGCATTACTGAAAGTAGAAAATATAAGGGATACGACATTTTATCCACGTGACATTGACAGGCTAACTCCATAGGATTGCTTTATTTGCGATTTATTGTTTTACCTAATTCCTATAAATGGTTTATAGAACATTTCTTTCTGACTATAAAAATTATCATGATGAAATGGGATTTAGTACAGTTGATCATGAATATGTTTGACAGGTCATATGGTCTCCTGGTCTTTTTGATTCCTCATTATGAAAACCTACAGCGATAACACCTGTCCTTATAGGTTCTAGTTTGTGTTTTTAATCTTAATAATGAAATCAATTACCGAAGTGCAGTTCTTATCGTATGTACTGGTGCTTTATTATTGTGAATCCTGTTCATTGAAGAAAAATCCTGTTGCTTTAAAATAGTGTCGTGAGCCTATTTGGTCTATTGTTATTTACTATCTGGTAAAAGTAGCACCAAACAAGGCTTATCGAACAACGAGTATTTGTTAACACCTGTATTTGACATTTCTTTTTTTTCCCTCCTTATTTTAGCCTGCCTTTACGAAAAATTATATACGAAAGGCAAAAACAATTTTCATTATACAAAAAGATGTCAACTAACAATAATAACGATATAAAGAAATTGTGTACCCTCTCAAGATTGGAGATTGATGAGGCTGAAATTCAAAAAACATCAGATAAGATTAAAGAAATTATATTGTTTTTCGATAAGCTAGATGAATTTGAGTCAAATGGAGTGCAGGAAATACCTTATAACCTTATGAAAACGGAAAAGAAATTTGATGAGTTGCGTGACGACATAACAACTTTAAACTTGAATGATGCCAATGGCGGTGGCGTTGAAAGAGCAACCCCGTTTAGTTTTCTCAACAGGAAAAATGGGTATGTTATTGGCCCCAAGATCTGACAAAATGGCTGATTTACACAAACTAGCTGGGTACCAGGTGTCCCAAAAAATAAAAAACCAGGAGATTTTCGCAGAAGAATACATTAGCTTGGTGTTTGAAAGAGTCAGCAGTGTCGATCCAAAAATCAATTCTTTCATTTCAAAAAACTATGAATCGGCATTACTAAAAGCCAAACAAATCGACAAAAAAATCAGAAACAATGAAAAATTAGGCAGTTTATTGGGCATTCCCATTGGCATTAAAGACAATATTTCAGTTTTGGGCTTGAAAACTACCTGCGCTTCGAAAATGTTGCAAGAATATGTATCTCCTTATAATGCCACGGTAGTTGACAGGTTGGAAAGACAAGACGCCCTGATAATAGGGAAATTAAACATGGATGAATTTGGGATGGGCACCAGTTCTGAATTTTCCCATTACGGCGCTGTACATAACCCCTGGAACCAGGAATATGTTGCTGGGGGCTCATCTGGTGGAAGTGCTGCCGCTGTTTCGTCATTACAGCTCCCCATATCTTTAGGATCAGACACTGGAGGCTCCATCCGATGCCCCTCTAGCTTTTGTTCTGTTATAGGTATAAAACCAACCTACGGATTGGTGAGCAGATATGGGTTGGTATCCTATTCCAATTCACTTGAACAAATAGGCCCAATGGCAAGAACAATTACTGATATTGCCATGACTCTAAATACAATTTGTGGTAAAGATTCCAGCGATAGCACCTCAACTAATGCTGCTACCTTAGATCAGCAATCTGAATATAAAATAAATACCGTTGATGGCATCTTGGGCAAAAATTATAAGGTAGGGATCATAGACAATTTAATACACAGTTCGGAAAGCCCGGTCAAGGAAACTGTTTTTAAAAAAATAGACTTGCTAAAAAAACATGGTTTTGATGTACAGAAAACCAAAATAAACTATTCGGATTTTGCCTTGGCTGCATATTATGTAATCGCTTCTGCGGAGGCAAGCAGCAATTTATCCCGTTTTGATAACATTCGGTATGGTTTTAGCCATAACCCCCAAGGGTATGAGTGGAACAGTTATTCCTCACACGTGAGATCAAATTTTGGGAACGAGGTAAAAAGGAGAATATTGGTTGGCTCTTTTGTCCTGTCTGCCGGCTACTATGGGAAATATTACCTGAAAGCCCAAAAGGTAAGAAATGCTATAAAAAATGAGTTTAACAAGTTGTTCAAACTTTTTGATGTCTTGATATTGCCGACAATGCCTATACTTCCTTTTAAGATTGGTGAAAAAGGCGCAAAGCCTTTGGAGCTGTTTAATTTGGATATTTATACTATCCTGGCGAACCTGGCTGGAATACCTGCAATGTCCATACCTGCGGGATTCAGCAAAGAGGGATTGCCTATTGGTTTACAGATTTTGTCAAACGAGTTCAATGAACAAATACTAATAGATATTGCAACTTTTTTTGAAAATAAAGATAAATTCAATGAGTGGATTCCAAACATATGACTCGGACTGAACCCAAAACCCACCAATTGGGGTTTAGTTTGAAAAATGCTGACGACATTGGCAATATGGATGAAAACATAAAGATCGGTTTGGAGATTCACTGCCAGCTGACAAGGCTGGATACGAAGCTATTTTGCGGGTGTTTTTCCAATTACAGGGACATCAAACCAAATGAGAATACATGCCCAATTTGCTTAGGCCTACCTGGGTCCTTGCCACTGTTAAACAAAAAAGCTGTTGAATACGCATCCATGATGTGTATTTCCCTTAACTGTAACATTCCCGAAAAAATAACCTTTTACCGCAAAAACTATTTTTATCCTGATTTGCCAAAAAATTTTCAAATTACACAATATAATTCTTATGAGCTAAGCAGCATTGGGTATGATGGATTAATATCGTACTATAATGACAAAGTCGAACCAGACCGGGAAGGAAAGACAAAAGACAAAACTGTGCGAATAAAAAGAATCCAACTGGAAGAGGACCCCGGGAAAATTATTTACGAGGAAAACAATTCCAAGTTAAATAACTATTGCCTGATAGACTACAACAGGGCAGGTGTGGCTTTGGTTGAAATTGTTACGGAACCTGATTTTGGGAATGCTAACGATGTGCGTCTTTTTTTAAATAAAATCACCAATATTTTTGAGTACTTGGGTGTTTCGGATCCAAACCTTGAAGGGGCCGTAAGATGTGATGTGAATGTATCA
>JBBJMN010000088.1:0-9434 GCA_037720485.1 Candidatus Nitrosocosmicus sp. | reverse complement strand
GAAGGCTCAGTAGGTTGACCGTCCCTTTTTCTCTTTTTTCTCTCTTTAGATAGGGCCTATAAAAAACAGGGATTTATTATATATGATTCCTTTATCTTTAATTTCAAAAGACAACTTTAATGAAATATTGCCTGGTGGGGACGGTGAACCCGAGTGGATATCAAACAACAGAAAAAAAGCAATATCACAATTTTCAAAATTACCATTTGAGGTATCTCCGCTGTACTCAAAATACACTGGGTTAACAATGCTGGAACCTGAGAAAATCTTTTTTTCAAACACTGAATCGTCTGCCCTATCCGATGATCTAAATATTCGGCTTGAGGAGATAAGATCTTCACCAAGCTTGATTATTGTGGGTTCATCCATTGCGCATATCTATGTTCCGGAACAGTTGTCCAAACAGGGCTTGATTATTTCAAGCATTGGTGAGGCTTTTATTAAGCATCCTGAATTGTTAAGGAAACACTTTGAAGATAACGCCAATAACTATGGTGAGGATCGATTTCTTTCATTGGGGTTATCGTCATTTCAATCGGGCTTTTTCATTTACATTCCAAAAAACTTGGTTATCACGGAGCCTATTAGAATAGTCTATTCTTTGAGAGATGATGGCACTTCATCGATCTGTAGGAATGTTGTGATATCTGACGTTGGCTCTAAGGCAACAGTTGTTCAGGAGCTATACTCCTCCTCCTCCTCCTCCTCCTCCTCAACACTATCTGGTATCTCTGATGATCTGGCAGGAAAATCCGATAAAAATGAAACACAGCAATGCTATTTTGAGGTTTTAGAATGTGGCATTAAACCTGCATCTGAGCTTGAATTCATAACTTTGCAGGCAATGGATTTGTTTACAGTTAACGTTTCCAATAGAAAGGCATTTGTTGAACAGGATGGAAAAATGTCTTGGTACTCGGGAATGTTCGGCACGAGCTTGTGCCGATACAAAACCGATAGCATAATGAAGGGGTCGGGAGCTTCTTCTGAGGATGTCGAAATAGTTTTTGGGACTGAAAAACAATTGTTTGACATAACTTCCAATTTGGATCATGCTGGATACAGCACACGTGGCAGGGTGATGGTTAAATCAATAATGAAAGACGAGTCTAAATCGCTTTTTAAGGGCATGATTAAGATAAGGAAAGATGCGAAAATTTCTGAGGCTTATTTGGCTGGCCATGCAATATTGTTAAACAAGGGATCGCACTCTGATGCTATTCCTGGATTGGAAATAGAAACCAATGAAGTCAAAGCCACCCATTCGGCATCTGTTTCTCAAATTGATGAGGAGCAAATATTTTATTTAATGTGTAAGGGTCTTGATAGGGAAAGTGCTAAACGGGAAATAGTACATGGCTTTGTGGAGCCCCTTTCAAGAAAAATGGGTCCCTTTATTCGCGCGTGGATTAGCTATTTATTTGAAAACAAATGGACCGGCAAGCCTCTTTTACTAAAGACTGATGAGGTTATGGCCCAAATCTTGGAAGTGGAAAAGTCCAGGTATAAGGAAACAGCAAACATATTTGAGAAGCATTATAAATATAGGTAGGAGATGGGCCTTTATTTTTTACCTTTTGCCGAATATGTCTATAAAAAAAAGGGATCCAGCATAATGTCATCTGAGAATTGGATTGATATTTCAAGTTTTCTTGGTCTAAAAAAAGGCGAAATGACCGATTTTGATTATCAGATAAAAAGATAATGATAGCAAATATCAGTGGTGATTTTTTTGCCTCTGGCAGGGTCTGCACTCATGCATATGTTGACTTGACTGGTGGATTCTTAAACGAATCTGAAAAAACTGTTACTTGCCCCTTACATCTATCTTCTTTTGATATGAAAAGTGGCAATGCGCTCAATCTTCCTGCAGAGGATCCACTAAAAGTGTATAAAATAAAAAGGGAAAAAAATAAGTTGTTTATTATGCTTTAGTTTTATGCGTTTCAGATAGAAAAAGGGACAAGGGCATTGAACAACCAATGTTGCTGATTTTATCTCTTCATCATCTTCGTCATCATCATCATAACAATAACCAAGTTTTCGTGGATGGGCATTAGTTTGAAATTGGCAAAAAGCAGACCTCTTGATTAGGCTTTTCCTCAGACAGTTTTTTTGCGTTGTTTCTGTTGGGATTTTTTCATATTTTTTCTGAAGGTAAATTATAAAAAGTTTTCACAGTCTTTCCAATAAATGCTCTAAGGCACCCTTAACTGTGTTCTCTCTTGATTCCAAAAACTCCATGTCTCTTTTTTTTAGCTCTTCTGATGTTTTGGGCCCTAGTGAAACTGTTAGTTTGATCCCTAGCGAGTCCATCAATTCTTGCCCATTTCTGATGCTCAATGGTGGTTGGATGCCTGGGTGGGGGGGAATATTGGTGGGGCTATCTGCCATTATTTTAAAAAATGCTCTTACGGTTGATGGGCTGGTAAATAAAATGGAGTGTAGTTTTTTTTGGTAAATGAGATCCCTAAATTTGGTCCATTGCTCTGATTTCTCTGTTTCACTGAATTCAACGGTCTCATAAAAAAAAACTTGGTCCAGAATTAAATTCTTGTATGTTTTTGCTATGATGTTGTTTGATTTTTTCGATTCCATACTTCTTGGCATTAGTACTTTGATTTTCTCTTTTCCGTTGCCTTTATCTAACTGGTCCAAAAACTCCGTGACCCTGTTTAGGGAAAATTCCGCTTTATTGTGCGGGGAAGCTAAATTTGAATTCAAGTTATACTTTTCTATTGCTTTTTTTGTCTTGGGACCTATTGCAATAAAGTTGTTCCTTATTTTGTTGTTTTCTAAAATACTCTCCAAGATACTGTTGGCGTTTTCTTCCATTTTAATCGATTTAAAGAAAAAGTCAACCGAACGAGCGCTTAGGAACACATAGTAGTCATAAAAGCCTCTTTCTGTTTTTTTTATTGATTCTGCTGTGTCTTTTGAATATAATGGGACAGTAACAATAGTGGGTAATGTGATCACATTAAGATTTTTGTTTGGATGGCAACCGCTGCTTTGGCTTTGATGGGGAAAATCGTCTCTTTCTATCTCTTCCCTGGTAATTGCGATGTTTATTGTTTTGTCCGCCAATTTCTTATATTTGCATTTTGTTATGGGGCCGGATCGCTTTGAGAATACCAACCGATGGTATCTCTTAGGGTTACTGTCTCGCCTATTATTATAATTGATGGGGGTTTAACGTTTTCGTCTTTTGACTTTTGCACTATGTCGCCTATTTCTCCGGTGATGATTCTCTGGCTGCTTAAGGTGCCGTTTTCAATTATGGCAACTTTGGTTTTTTCATTAATGTTTCCATTCCTTATGTTGCCTATTATTGTTTCCAGTTTTTCCGTCCCCATGTATATAACCACGGTATCGACCGCATCAAATAGCCTCTCCCATTTTACTATTGGTGTCTTTTTTTCTGGATCCTCATGTCCCGTTACAAATGCTACCGATGAGCTGTATTTTCTGTGGGTTAGAGGAATGCCGGAATATATTGCAGCGCCTATTCCTGAAGTGATGCCTGGTATTATTTCAAACCGGATGTTGTTGGACCTTAAGAACTCGGCTTCCTCTCCACCTCTGCCAAAAATAAAAGGATCACCCCCCTTTAGCCTCAATACTTGCTTTCCTGTTTTCGAGTACTCTAACATCAGCTCATTTGTTTTATTTTGGTGAGTTGTTGGGTCCCCAATGTTTCTTCCAACATATACTTTTTCGGCCCTTTCCGGAAATAGCTTAATTATGCCTTTTCCGATTAATCTGTCATACAGTATCACGTCGGATTCATTTATTAGCTCTATTGCTCTGATTGTCAACAGTTTGGGGTTCCCTGGTCCAGCACCACAAATGTATATCTTGCCTGAGTTGTAATCTTTGCCTGTTTTGTTTGTTTTGCTCATTCCGTAATTATTCCTTTTATGATATCATTATCTGTGTTGGCACCATTTTTAACCCATTCGTTTGTTAACTCCGTGGCTCCTTTTGAAATCAGGATGTCGCCTACCTTTTCTCCAAGTCTTTCGGGAAACTCCAAACTGCCTTTTTCCCTGTGCTTTAGGCATCTTTTCCCATCCAGTGAATATATTGCAGTGACTAATGATATCTTGTTGTTTTTTTTGTCCGTTGTTGCCAGGGCCCCCAACGGTATGGTGCATCCTGCGCCTATTTTGTCAATCAAAGATCTCTCCGCTTGAATCTCTTTTCTCGATGGTTTGTGTTCGATTTTTTAGAACTTTGACAATGTCTGGGTCATCTTTTCTGCAAACAATAGCTAGCGCCCCTTGGCCTGGTGCAGGTGTGAAACTTTGAATGTTTAATCTTGTGTTATCTTTCCGTTTAGCCCAAGCCTCTTGATTCCGGCTTCTGCTTATACAATCCCTGTAAATCTGTTTTCTTTTAATTTTGCTATTCTTGTTTCAATATTTCCCCTTATTGATTTAATGGTTACATGTGGGCATTTTGTTTTTATTTGAATGGCCCTCCGTATGCTACTTGTTCCTATAATGGATTCTGGTTCGAGTTGGTTTATCTTGTTGTTGTTAAAGTTGTTGATAAACACATCATATGGTTTTTCTCTTTTTGGCACACTGGCGATTTCCAGTTTGTCTGAGAATCCGCCATGCAAGTCCTTGAGGCTATGCACCGCAAAATCCGCTTTGCATCGCAACAGTAAATCATTTACTTCCTGTTCAAAAACTCCGATCTGATCAATTGCAAAAAATGGGCGTTTGTCTTTGTCCCCTTTCGTAGTCACCATTTCAATTCTGAACTCTGTTTCCGGATTTTCTTTTTTTAATAAATTTATAATTGAGTTGGTTTGATGGATGGCTAGTTTGCTCGCCCTTGTTGCAATTATCAGCTCCTTAAATTTCTTTCACCCTTGTTAATGCCTTTTCGAAGGACTCGATGGTTTTTTCTATGTCTTCCTCATTATGGCTTGTTGATATAAAACACGTTTCAAATTGTGAAGGTGGAATAAATGTTCCGTTATCCATCAGTCCCTTGAATAATTCACTAAATTTTGTAATGCTTGATGTTTTTACGTCATCATAGCTGTTGACTGGTCTTTTTGTAAAGAATGCCTGAAACATCGAGCCTATCGAGTTTATTGTCAATTCTATTTCTTTATCATGGGCAACATCTTTTATTCCGTTTACTAGTCTGTCGCATGTTTTGCCTACCTGTGGGTAAATTGTGTCTTTGTTTTCGCTTAAAATCCTTAGTGTTTTCAATGAGGCAGTGACAGATATTGGATTTCCTGCAAATGTGCTAGCTTGGTATACTTTTCCGCTAGGTGCCAGTTGTGACATTAACTCTTTCTTTCCCGCAATTAGGGAAATGGGGTGTCCATTTCCCAAAGCTTTTGCAAATGTCGTTATATCTGATTTGATTCCAAAAAACTCACTTGCCCCCCCAAGGGCAAGCCTGAACCCTGTGACCACCTCATCAAAAATCAAAACTATGTTGTTTTGCTTGGTGATTTTTCTTATTTGATTCAAATAGTCTTTCTCTGGCAATATCAGTCCCGAATTAGCCAGCACTGGTTCTATTATTACGCACGCAATGTCGCTATCATCACTTTCCTGATCTGTCTTGATGGCTGATTCTAATGCCTCTATGTTGTTGTAAGGAATTGTTATGGTCTTTCTCGCACTTTCATTTAGTATCCCGTCTGTATGCTCTAATTCTGATGCACCTGAACCTGCCTTGTTCAAAACATAATCAAAAGCACCATGGTAACCCCCATCGAATTTGATAATTTTTGTCTTCCTTGTGTATGCCCTAGCAAGCCTGATTGCATGCATAGTTGCTTCTGCTCCTGTGTTTGTAATTCTTACCATTTCTGCACTTGGTATTATTTTGTTACATAGTTCTGCCAATTCGACTTCTTTTTCGGTGGGTATGCAAAATAAGCTTCCTTTGTCTATTTGGTTTTTCACTTCCAGTGCAATTTCTTGATTGCTATGGCCCAAAAAAACTGCTCCATAGCCCATACAATAATCGATTAAGGTATTGCCCTCTTTAGTAAATATTCTGCTGCCGTTGCCTGAATCAACAAAAAATGGATATGGCTGAAAAAATCTGACAGGGCTGTTAACTCCACCAGGAATTATTCTGCATGCTCTTTCAAATAATGCCTTGGATTTGTCAAATATCAAATAAATGTGTACTCTTTAAAAAAGTTATAATTGTATCGGATTTTTAATTTTTCTTGTTTGCAAGGGTTTCTGCCATTTTTTTTGCGTGGTATGAGATTATGATGTCCGCTCCTGCTCTTTTAATGGATGTCAGCAATTCTTTTACTGCCGCGTTTTCATCTATCCAATTGTTTATTGACGCTGCTTTGATCATCGAATATTCACCTGAAACACTGTATGCTGCAATAGGGTGAAGAGAATTCTGTTTTGCTGTGTATATCAAGTCAAGGTTTGGAATGGCTGGTTTCACCATCAGAATATCCGCTCCCTCCTCCATATCTGCAATTATTTCCCTACGGGCTTCTCGTGGATTTGTAAAGGGCATCTGGTATGATAGTCTGTTCCCAAAGCTAGGTAGCGAATGGGCCGCATCCCGAAACGGGGAAAAAAATGATGATGCTTGCTTTGCTGAATATCCCATGATCAATGTGTCTTGGTATTCGTTTTTATCCAATATGTCCCTTAATGTTTTTACTTGGCCGTCCATCATGGCTGATGGTGCTACCATGTCTGCACCTGCCATTGCATGACTTAGGGCAATTTTCGAAAGGGTGTTGAGGGTGTGATCATTGTCAATTTTATTGTTTTTGATTATCCCGCAATGACTGTGGGATGTATACTGACAAAGACAAACATCGGTAATAACTGCTAATTTGTCGCCAAAAGTGTCTTTGGTTATCTTTGTTGCCTTTTGTACTATGCCGTTGTTATCGAATGAGGTGCCACCTAAATCGTCTTTTCTTGATGGGATTCCAAAAAGGATTATTGCCTTAATCCCTAGTGAGGCAATCTCCTCTATTTCCCTTGATATTTCCCCAATGGGGAATCTGAAAATTCCTGGCATTGACTCTATTTCTATCTTTTCATTGATTCCTTCTTGAACAAACAATGGGAACACCAAGTCCTTGACTGAGAGATGAGTCTCTTGCAAAAGATCTCTTATTGCTTCACTTTTCCTTAGCCTTCTTAATCTCATTTTTGGAAAAGCACTGTAGGCTCCGCTGAAATTGTTTATTATGCTTTTGATGTCGTCATCATCATTTGCTTTGTTGTCTGTGTTCTCTTGCATGTTGCCTTTTGGGCTATGTCTTTTCATAATTAAACAACCTCATTGCCAAATTTATCAATTCACTATTGTTTTTGTTGTTTTGGGAAAATTCTCTCCTTAGGTTGTTCATTGGTGTGGAAAGAATGCCTTCTATCAACGCATAGGAGAACTGCTCAAAGACCTTCATGTCTTTTTCGTCTATTTTGTTTCTCATTAGTGATAATGCTTTTTTAAGCTCTTTCTCTCTAATGGCGTCTGCATCTTTAAAAATTGTTATTATCACGGGTTCTGAGCTTTTTCTTTTTAACGTTTCATTAATCAAGAATATTTCCTCTTCTATTATTTTTTCTGCGGACTCTATTTCCTTTTTCCTTTTCCTTACGTTTTTTTCAACAATTTCTGAGATTTGGTCTATGTTTACCAATTTGGCATTGTTTAGTGTGGCAATTTTGTCCTCCACTGTTCTAGGGTTTGATAAATCAAAAATCATTAAACCTTTTTCTCTTTTTTGCATTATGTTTGCCATTCTATCGTATGTTAGCAGATAGTATGGGGCGACAGTGGATATAAACACAATGTCTGTGTTTTCGTTTAATTTCTGTAATGCCTCGTCAAATGGTATTGGTATGCCGGCAACTGTGTCTGAAAAGGATCTTGCCCTGTCAAATGTCCTACTGGTGATAAAAAACCTTATGTTCCTTTGTTTTAATGCTTTTGCTATCAGGCTTGCTCCTTCGCCTGAGCCTATCAGTAAAATCTCTTTCCCGTTTATGTCATCAAAATATTCGTATGCCAGATTAACCGCCATGGAACCCACAGAGACGCTTCCCCTGTTTATTCCTGTGGATGCCCTTACCTTGTTCCCTGTTTTGATGGTTCTGTCAAAAAGAATGTTTAAATTGGGGCCTGAGAATCCATTTTTTCTGGAAAATTCCAATGATCTCTTAACTTGTCCTAATATCTGATCCTCGCCAACTACCAATGAATCAAGACCAGACGTTAGGTTGGCAAGGTGTTTTATTGCCTCCTCGCCCTCATCAATTATAACGTTTGATTTTACCTCATCAATAGATGCGCCTATCAAAGACGACCATATTTCTATAATTTTGCCTTGCTGGGGATTGTTTCCCGCTCCATAAATTTCAACCCTGTTGCAAGTTTGTAATATTAAACATTCCTCTAACTCTGTGGAGTTTATCAATGTTCTGTATGCGCTGTAAATATCTTTAAACGTAAATTTTTCTAAAACGTGTATTGGTGAGTTTTTAAAGGTAACCCTTAGATTAACAAACTGTGATGATTGTAAACTTAAATATGCTGTCATCTGGCGTTGTTATCCTCCAATTTATCTAATGTGTTAATAATTCTTTCTTTGACCTTATCAATGTTGTTTTTACTGATTAGTCCCTGTATTTCAGGGTTATTTATTAAACTGCGCAAAAAGTCTTTTCTCTCTTTGGGATTTTCTATGTATTTTTTAGCCTGCTCCCTTGCAAACGCTTGAATTTTTATGTTGTCAATGTCTGACTTCACTATTATATTTTTTATGGCATCTTCTATCTTGCCATTTATTATTTTGGCCATTACGGGGCTTTTTCCTAAAGTGGATATCGCTATCTGGATCGATTCCTCTATGTTTATTATCGACAGAAAACCAAAATCTCTCTGTTGGGAATCGTCTACAGAATAGGTGAGGATTTTTCTCTGTCTTGCCCATGTAGTTATTTTCCTGTTAAGGTGTTTGTCATTTGTAACGGCGAAAATTATGAATACGTCATCGAACTCATTTAGAATGTCGACATCTGTAATCTTCTTTGTAATTGTTTTTAGGTTGTATTTTTTTTTATAGTTGATTACATCGGGACCAATATTCTCGCTTATTACTGTAATGTTGCATTTATGGTCGCCGAGACATCTTATTTTTTTGGTGCCCTCTATACCCGCACCTATTACTAGAACATTTTTGTTCTCTACGTCTAAATCAATAATCAACTATATCACATCAAATTGCAATTCATAAACAAACTGGATTAATTTAACTTTGATATTTAAAATGTTCGATTACTTTCACCGGCTACAACGAATTTCAAAGACTATTAATCACCTGATTGAATTTGAAATGAGATTGGCAGCTGTGGCTGTGGCTGTGGCTGTGGCTGTGGCTGTGGCTGTGGCTGTGGCTGTGG
>JBBJMN010000087.1:0-9498 GCA_037720485.1 Candidatus Nitrosocosmicus sp. | reverse complement strand
GGGTTTCTGAGCTCATGAGCTGCAATGTTTATGAACTCTTTTTGAGTTTTGTCATGGTCTTTAAGCCTTTCTAACAGTTCTGTCTGTTTCCGTAAGGTCTCAAAGACTGAAATATATGATAATACTGTTGGTGGGCTGTTAGAGTAGGATGCCAACCCAATTGCATCTGTTGACGGTTGTTGCTTTGTATCGTCTTTTAATTCAACTGTTAGAGAATACCTTTTATCGACTACCAAAACAGATACTCTTTGTAATGGCTCTGTAAATACGACATCAAATGAAAAAAATTCTTTGTTGCTTTTTATGTCCTCTTCTATTTCAATGTCTTTGGGTGTGAGGATATGAATTTCTATCCATGGTCTTGTCTCTTGAACCTTTTTAATTATCTTAAAGTAGCCTGCACTCTTTTGCCGGTGGAATTCATTTGCTGTGGAAAAAATAACAAGTATTTCTTCATTTGCTGATTCTATAAGACTGAACGAGAGATTTTGTATTTCTTCCTTGTCCTTTATGGTTTCTATGACCTCTGGATCTATGCCCTGTTCTAACTCTCTTATCCTTTGTTCAACATAATATTTTTCCCAAATCAATTCAAAAATGTTTTGTTGTTGTTCTACAAATGCCTTGAAATTGCTTACTATGCATTGTGGGGAGTAGTCTGCTATGGGGGAAAGGCCGGACTCGTTTTGCTCTTTTTCGGTTTTAATTTCGCTGTTGTTTTTGCCAGGTACACTCAGGTCGCCCATCACATGGCTTTGAAATATCTTTTTATCTGAGATGGAAAAATTTCCTACCACATTGTCAAGATGACGGATAATGTGATTGTTATTCCTGTTGGATTTGACCAATCTCAGCAGTTCCTTGACATGGAAAATATTCTCCTCGGTAATTTCAAAAATTGTTCTTGTACTGATATCTTTTTTTATTAGTTCAAGCAATTCTGGAAATAGCATTTTGTCTGTAATGGGTAATTTTGGCTGTAATTTGTCAATACATGAATCCATTCTCTCTTCTGTATTTCTCCAACGTTCTATTGCCTTGGCAATTACGTTGTCTATCCCATATATGACCTGCGTTCTCTCATATGTGGTTTCATTTGGATTTGGAGGGTTGTTGAAATGATTACCCAAACATTCCAATATATTGTATTGTAATATATAAGCAAATTAATGAGACAGGGCACATTTAATCCAAGTCTTTTCCTAAAGTTAGCAGAAGCCGTCAGCTCATGCTATCATATAGGTGAAAAAATTGCAATGTTGTATTTTTTGTTGCCAGTTGTAATATGTGTGTATAATCAATATGGCTGCATCAGATAATGATGACAATAAACCCTGCACTCACGCAAATGGTCTTGAATGAGGGTATTCATCAAAGAACCCGAGGCTGTGAGGAATGTAAAAAAGAAGGAACACACTGGGTTGCATTACGACTCTGTTTAGTGTGCGGTCATGTCGGATGTTGTGATTCATCTATTGGGTTACATGGGACCAAACACCATAGGGAAACAGCACATCCGGTAATAATGGCACTGCCAGATAAACCATGGAATGGTGTCATGCTGATACAGCATATGTCTGCTACAGGATGACAAATTCTTTACAGGGAGCCTATTTTATTTTATGTGAAGCCCCGTGTTTCCAATTACCATACATGTTTTTGGGATTGCCCGTTTTGTATTTGATTTAGACTATTTTTCAAATAAGACCTTTGGTAAAATGGTGATACGAGGGAGGACAAGAATCTGCATCTGTTGAATATTTGGGGTAACGTATATGTACTTTTGGAGAAAAAATGCCTTACTTGCAATTTGGTTCATAATTTTGCCATTGATGTCATGACTCTAAACCTTAATCTTTTGCAGTATCTTTCAACTTGACTTTTGGCTTAGGATATCACATTGAGGGGTTTTTTCTTTAGTCTGTGTATGGCTATTATCCCTGCGGTAAATGATGAAAGCAAAGAGATTGGGATAAAAACAGGCAAAATTATGGGAAATAAAATTTGCAACAGGAATTCTTCTGTTCTTGTTTCATCTGACGGTTTAAAAAACCCGCCATATACATCTACACTCCATGGAAAGAAAAGCGTAATGAAAAACGAGGAAAGCAACATAGATGCAAACAAATATCTTTTCTCTGAGCTAAAAGTGATCTCTTTCTTGGGGTTTTGTTGCCCGTCATGCCTTTTGAGTAAAAACAGATCGGCAACTATCGCAGGCAGTATATTTAAAGTATAAAAAGGGAACAGTCCTGAAAAATACGAGTTTGATGTGATTGTGGCAGTTGCTTGTATGGCGATAACTACCCCAGTTACGCAACTGAAAAAATATGGAATCTTCAAAGATGACGATACTGAGACTAGAGAAAGTGTCATAGCAAACGGAATGAGGGTGGATGCAGCAAACATTGCAGCAAATGGCTCTGGATTAAAATTAAAGTATTGACCGTCTGAGAATGGAAGCGTAAACATAAGAACCAAGTCCACCGCAACCATTAAAAATACTCCAAACGCTATAACAAGAAAAGCTCTAATTGTGTAGGAAAAAGGATTGTCTTTATTATGCTTAGTAATCCCAATTAGTCCTCCCACGGCTGCTATAAGCATTCCTGTGGCAAGTACCGCATGGGGTGGGCTTAGTAATCCATCAAATCCATAGTTATTGTGCCACCAAAAATCAAAAGGGCCTGCCATTAGCTGTAGTGATACCCCAATAAAGGCAAGTTTTATCGGAAAAGGGAATAATTCGGATTGTGATTTGATTATATTGGAGAAAACGGACAGTTTTGAAACGCTGTTGTTTTTTATTGCCAGGATGGGAAAATAGATTAACCTAAAGACTATGCTGCCAATTGCCAATGCAACACCTGTATAAATCACGGTATGCGGAGGAGTTAGGAATGATTCTACATTCTTAACGCCATGCCAAACAATATCCCAATTAGAACCACCTATTTGTAAAGACACGCCAATACTGATGATAAAATAAACCAATAGGGAAATTGTTTTTGTTTTTGTTGATTTTGATGATGGATCTAAATAGGACATTGAAATTGATTCATTATGTGGATGCTAATTTATTTGTATTTAATCGCAATCCCCTATAGTTAAAATTGCTTATGGTGTTAGTAGTGGTTTTTTACGATGTTACATAATTTTGACAATTCTTAAAAAACACCTGTTCTCATATTCAATCGCTTTAAATTCTTACAGTATTTCTTGCCAATACAAAAGCCATTGATGGTACTGAATTCTGGGTTGCAAGATGGGTTAGTTTTTTTTGAACCGTTTTTTGGATTGTGTCCTTAGACCTTTTGTTAATATTATTAATTTTAAAATAGATGTTGCGGAAGGCCTTATTACTGGAATTTTTGCGCTTTTTGGATTAGTTTCATTCTTGATAATGCTAACCAAATCAACCAGAGACCAAACACAAGCCAAGTAAACCATAAGACTGCGTTTGGCAAGGGGTATGTTGCTTGCACTGGATTTTGAGATTGGAGGAGGCGATACAAACCACATCGTAAAGGATACTGAATGTGCATATTTCATGCTTAACCCCTGCAGCAACTACTCATGCAATTTGGCCTATCAAAGTTCCATTCCTCCTCCTAACAAAGCCCATAGCAAAGCCCACAATAATGAATAAATCTGTAATTACCAAATGTTGAGGCAACAATGGTTGGTGTGTGGTGAAATGGATGTTTTTTTATCCGTGACTAAAATGTATTATTAAAAACTGGGAGTATTGTGATAACAATATGATGGTTCTTTGCAATTATCCATTATCATTTATAAATATTATAATGAGGTGTGTAAATATTTTATATAATTGAATATTCTAATATAAAAAAATGATTTTAGGAAATCTTATATCAATGCGATATTTATTGTTAAATAGGTTATAATAAAAACCAGATGAAATAGTTGTTGGGCACAATAATAAGATTTAGCGTTTTATTGGCAAGGATGATGATGGGTTTGAAAAAAGTTTTTGGAATCTGCACTGTTAGTGTAATCATTTTCTTTGATGCAATGCCAAGAAAAAAACATTTTACAAATTTTGTGAATGGATTATATAGAATACTGGGAATCCGTATGATGCTGCGAAATTATTACTTTACTGTCTGGATCAACAAATAAGGCGTTTATCTTACTTGGCATCTGACACCATTGTAATATTGTCTGTTGTGGATACTGATCTCTGCCATTATATTGGAGATGAGGGGCTTTCAAACTTCTGTCAAATTGTGGCGATTGTATCTTGTGATTTAAAGCATGTATATAGCATCTTTGCTGTTTTGAGGCTTGCATTTGATTTTGCCTCGATTTATTTTAAAAGGAAAAATAGATAACAAAATGATAACTGATCCTTTGGAGCGTTCTGTATTGTCCTATGTTCACGGTCAGTTTTCTGTTATAGATGAAAACGTGGATGTTGCCAGCGCGGTTAAGCAAATCCACGCAAAAAATGCGGAAACAATTATTGTGTCCAAACATGAAATACCCATAGGCATTGTAACTGACAGTGACATTTTGGACAAGGTTGTGATGAGGGGTGCGGATTCGGATCAGACTCTGCTAAAGTCCATAATGTCTTCGCCCATTGTAACCCTTTCTTCAAAAGCAACCGTAAGGCAGGCACTTAACATTATGAGGCTTAACATAATCAAACGGGTGCCAATAGTCGATGATGAAAAGGTTTTAGGCATTGTAACACAGGAAGGACTGGCAAATGCCATCAGGACATCCGTGTTAGAAAAGACATTTCGAACCTACAGGGTCATCATACGAGAGCATTACAAGCCAATCCTGGCCAATCTTGGATTCTTACTACAGTTTTCTGGGATACTGATTATAGCGCCTGCTATTTTGGCCACTGTAATGGGGGAGACAATATCTGCTACCGGAATGTTTTTGGCTATCACAGTAATGTTCCTTACCGGATTTATCTTAAATGCCTATGGGGAAAAGACCCCGTTGAATCTAAAGCAGGCATCACTGCTTATGGTCTCAAGTTTTGTATTGCTGAGTCTTTTTGGAAGCATTCCCTACATGTATGTCAACCCATTTTCAAACGATATTGATCCATTGTCTCTTTTTGTCAACAGCTTTTTTGAGAGTGCATCTGGATTCACCACAACCGGCCTGTCCTTTATAACACATCCTGAAAACTTGCCCCAGAGTTTTGACTTTTATCGCTCTTTTACCCAATGGGTGGGGGGTTTAAGTTTCGTCTATCTTGTTATCACCTTCTTTTATCCAGAGCGCAAGTTAATCCACATGAAGGGAATGATTGGTGGGGGCATTCTAAAACTGAAGCAGCTGCTTTTAACAATTGGTGTCATCTTTACGTTTTATACCATAATTCTTTGTGCATTATTGTATTTGTTTGGTAGTTTCAATATTGTTTATGCTGTTTCTTTGATATTTAGCACAGTTACCGGTGGGGGGTTTATTCCTGTTTCAACAGCGTTATCTATTGAGAATGTACCGGAGTTATTCGTGATTATGGCCGGTATGATAATTTCGGCTTTACCTTTTGCGTTTCACTATGCCATAATAAGCAAAGAGGTGACAACCTCAAAATATCGCCCCGAAATATTTTTGTATTTTGGTGTTATTCTTGTCTCCATACCTATCTTCTATTTGTTTTTAAATGCTGACAATGACGGTCAGTCAAACTGGATTACATCTGCGTTTCATGTAATAAGTGCATCAACTACATCCGGCTTCCAATTTATCAATGTATCCTTGTTATCTACTGATGGAAAGGTTGTTCTGATAATACTTATGCTAATTGGTGGAACCGCATTCTCCACAGCTGGGGGTATTAAGGTTGGCAGAATATTGCAAATTTTCCAAAGAATAACAAAAAGAAATTTCTCAATGGATAATGCAATTAGATCCATTTCTTCTGTGTCTTCTAGATACAATGAATCATACATTAGCTATGGAAAGAAAACAGATGAACTTCGAGCAAAAAAAGCTTACAGAGAATCAATAATGGTAGTACTACTTTTTTTATCATTGTCTTTTATCACTGCCTTGGTGTTGTATTACTTGGAACAAGAGAGTTTTATGGACTCATTTTTTGAGTCGGTTTCTGCCCTGACCACTACAGGAATAACAACCGGAATAACTTCAATGGATATGAATGTTGTATCAAAGATTTTTCTTATTGTTAACATGATACTTGGCAGATTTGAGATTATTGCTGTATTGTATCTTTTTATAGAGAACAAGAAAATTAAAACCCGGGGCTCTGAATATCTAAAGCACTTGCACATACCCAACAAACATCATCCAGACAAAACTGTAAAATAGCAAAACTTTTAGAAAAATGAAATAATTGGTTTTTATTATCAAAAGGGCTTTAATTTATTCTCAAATACTCAAACAACTTTGATATCACAATGACCCAAATAGCATTTGTAGATGCTATTGTAATTTGTCCATTATTTAATCACAAAAGATACTTTATAGAGTATGTTATACCTTTTTAGTAAATTATAAATATTTTATAGATGCCTTTTATTTCTGGTTAACAATCAAAGATGCTACTTTACAATTTAAAATTGAATTTTCAAGCATTAGTATGTTGCTTTTGACTTTTTCACGGATTATTATTATTAGCCTTAGACCCTTTTCTGTAATTTATTTCCTAATATTTTTCATTTTCTATGCTCTTTTTCTTGCTGATGGTTATGGGTATTGAAAACCTGAATATAGTTCCCGTTTTTATGCTGTCGCCATTGTCGTACGCATCCTTATTGACATCTCTACCATTCTCTTTCGCAAGCACCTCATACCATATGTTTCCACCGTGGGACTCTATGATTTTCTTTGACAGGTACAGTCCCAGCCCTGTGCCTTGGCGTGACTTTGTGGCGAATTTCTCAAACAGCTGGTCTTTAATCTGGGTGTTAATTCCAATCCCGGTGTCCCGCACCGAAACCAGCACCCTGTTGATGCTGCTGTTGCTGTTGTTGTTGTTTGTTTGCCCATTGACATTGCCATTACCGTTGTTGTTGCCATTTGCATTTGTTTTGGTGTTTCTGCTGGTTTTACTGGCGGCAGTGGTTGCGGAAGCGACGGCAACAGTGTTGGTATTTAGCAAACTTGCGTCATAATGGTCATTGGAGACAGAATCTGAATCTGAATCTGAATCTGAAGCGGAATTTGATAATAATGACGGTGATAATGACGGTGATGGTGATTGGGGCTGTTCATCATTTGTTATGGTTGTGGAAACAAAAACCTTGCCGTCAAAGGTGAATTTCATGGCGTTATCCAAAAGGTTGAATATAACCTGGGCTACCTTTTGGGAGTCGCAATCGGATACAGGGGCCTTACGGCGTTGTTGTCATTCTCGTATTTGTTGCTATCGTCATTTAGTGTGCCTTCACTTGTCAACTGACCGTTTTCCCTATGGCCTGTCTGCTTGGGTGGTGGAGCTTGTGTGTTTATGCTGTCCATTTCATCGATGACGCCCTTGCTCATGTCCCTGCTCTTTGCAGTCTCCCCCTCTCGCTCCGTGTCGTAAAGCGGCAAAAACACTATCGAAACCTTTCCCGCCTTGTCGGTGTAGGCGTATTTCTTCTCAACATCCTCTATCACCTGCGCGATGAGGGAATGGATGTCTATGCAGCTTTGGACGCTTAGGCTAAACGTTCCGCTTTCGATTCGGCTCACCTGCAGGATGCTTTCGGCAAGGTTCTGCAGCCTTGACGCGTTTCTTGTGATGATGTCTATCTCCCGCCTGTACTCCTTCACTCTGTCGCCAAGCTTCTCCTCCAGAATCTCCATGCCGTTTAGGATGGGCATTATCGGTGTGCGAAGCTCATGGGCCGCTATGTCTATGAACTCGTTTTTGACACTGTCCTCCTGCTTTAGCTGCTCAAACAGGATGCTCTGGTTGTAGAGGACCTCAAATATGGATGCGTATGACAGGACCGTTGACTCGCTGTTTGAGTAAAATGAAAAGCCAATCAGGGCCGTAGCCTTTTCCTCCCTTATGTGCTTTAGCTCCATTATCAGCGACTCCTTCCTGTCCACCACCAATGACTTTATTTTTATGCTGATGCTTGGGGCGATATCCTGGATGCGGATGTTTTGGCTATGGTGGTTCAAAAACCACAAATATGAGGAATCCCTTACTGACGAGTCAATTGGCGAAAGGATGCTTATCTTTAGGCTTTTGTTTTGCTCGGCCATCTCCTTCAAAAGATGCAGGATGCCGACTTTTTCCTGTATGTGAAACGCGTTCACCGTGGAGTACATTATCTGTATCTCCCTTTTGGCGTTTCTTATCATCTCAAACTCCTTTTTGACGGCATCGCGGTAGTCTGAGTATACTGTTGTCTCGGCTGGGGTGACCTCATGCTCTATCTCCCTTATCCTTTGCTCGGCGGGTTTGGCCATTTTCCAGAAGGAGTCAAACACAAACTGCTGCTGCTCCACAATCTCGGGTATGTTGCTAAATATCAGATGGGGTATTGCCTGCGCCTTCTGCAGTGTGGCTACGGTAACATACTCTCTTTGGTCCGCAACCTCAAAGTTTCCCTTCATGCCGTCCAGGTGCCTGATTTCTGAGAAGGTGAGCATTTGCCTCACATAGTCCATGTTGTCCTTGGTTATCTCGGTGACATACCTGAGCTTTAGGCCCCTTTTCATGACTGCCTCCTTTCTTTTTTCCCTTATGGCGTCAGTCTCTATGATGACGGAAGGTGCTGTGTGGCTGATGCATGAGTCTATCTTTGTCTTTGCCTTGTCTATGAACCCCAAAAGCACGTCGTATGCGTTGCCTGAGCCATGGTATACCCTGGTGAACGTATAATTGGAATTGCCTGTTTGTGATGGTGAAGGAGGTGATGGTGATGAATCTGAATCTGTATAAAGGGATTTATTGGAACTGGTTTTATTGTTATCTATATCATTAGAAACTAGAACAGGACCTTCCAACCGTTATCACGATACATATACTATATATTTGGATTTAAAACTATTTATCCAAGTTAGATTTATATTTAAAAAATTTTCTTACTCTTGCACATTCTAAAAATTATTGTTTGTTGTATTGTAATGCAGTTATTGTGTTTATTGATACAAATAAGAGGAATTTTAGATCGATATGTTATTTTAAATAACTATGTTTGCAAGATGACATTCGATTCTTTTTAAGACAAGTCGGCATATATGACTTTTGGTTGTTTTCGAGCAAAAAAAGTTAAATCTTTGATTCTAAATTTTTTCTTTCATTTTACCCGAAATCAAAATTTTGATTGCAACAACAATAGAAGATTCTTCTATAAAATAGTTCTATATAACTCATGCTGCCACTTATTGTGTAATGAATCATACATCCAAAATGTTTACAATTTTCCTTATTGCCATGGGATTAGTCATAGTTCCGGCGGTGAGTATTAATGCATCAAATATTGCAAATGCTCAATCAGCAGCAGGAACAGAACAACAAGGTTCTCAACCACCGCCTGC
>JBBJMN010000020.1:0-27154 GCA_037720485.1 Candidatus Nitrosocosmicus sp. | reverse complement strand
CCGATACGACATCAAGACTTATGACATCGGCATTTCATGTCGTAAGCGCCATGACAACATCTGGCTTTCAGTTTGCGGACATACCAATGCTTTCTGCGGAAGGAAAGATAATGCTGATAACCCTAATGCTGATTGGAGGAACAGCGTTTTCCACAGCTGGCGGAATCAAGGTGGGAAGGATACTCCAGATAGTACAGAAGATGACAAGGAGAAAATTCACCGCAGACACCTCAACCAGGTCAATTTCGTCCGCATCCTCTCGTTACAACAACTCTTTTAACAACTATGAACCGAAGACAGAAAAACTCAAGGAGGAGAAAACTTTCAACGAGGCAATAATGGTGATAGTTCTGTTTGTTGCCGTCTCCTTTGTCACGGCAGTTGTGCTGTGGCACATTGAGCAAAAGGATTTTCTGGATTCGCTGTTTGAGTCGGTATCCGCCTTGACAACCACAGGTATTACGACCGGAATAACCTCAATGGACATGGACCTTGTATCCAAGGCATTTCTTGTTGTCAACATGATAGTTGGCAGGTTTGAGATTATTGCAATAGTGTATCTCTTTCTTGAGATATCAAGAAGGAAAAAAAGATGACCTCACCATAGAAGATTGTGTGCAGGAATAAGCATTCAGACTTGAGAATTAGGCCAACATAAAATATCCTTCAAATAGCTAGGTGCCTTGACTGGTTTTTAAAACTTCGATTTTGGTCAAACCAATCTTTCGCCTGATAGCTAAGATTTACAAATGATTTCATAAACCCCATACAAATATGTTCTTGGGTAACACCATCAGATTCCCTTGGCCGTTCCAATGGATTAAGAGGATTGGCATCATGGTAGAATTTGTATTTTTATTTGCTCCAAAATATTAGAAAACGCAAATAAAGACAAACTATGCTTGATTCCTTCGTGTTAGTTTTACTAGGTATAACGGGTTAAGGTGACCAGTAATTTGCCTTATGATGCGCATTGCAATGCTAACCAATGGAAAGGCGATGTCTTTTACAATTATTATGGGGCAATTCAACCTATACATCAAAAGGTTGGCAAAACCAGATTTGGTTAGTAGACTGTGCTTTCCCAGGGTCGATTCAGTAATTATTATGTCTGGGTTGTATGCGAAAATTGATTTTAGTATCAGTTTGCCAAACTGCATTTCGTCTTTTTCAACATCCTTTGAAACAAATATTTCATTGAGTTCAACTCCAGCCTGTTGGAAATATTCTCTCCGTTTAATGTATTCGGAATGACTTTTCTCATTTGTAATGTAACTTGAATTGGCCCTAGATGGTTCATAATGACCATCGTCTTCTTTTCTGATTATTGAAACTACGTTCAAGTTGAAGTTTCCGGTGTTTGCAAACCAATTGGTTATCTTTAGGATTTCATCGGAATTGTCCCCGTCATCATACAAGACAACCAGGTTTTTTCTGTTGTCTTTTGATAATTCGGCCTCATCTGAAAAGTTTTGTTTTTCCGTAAGGATGTTGTTGTCACTGTGAGGAAGGATTGCCAAAAAGTCACAGGTAATCAATGTCTGTAGTTTTTTGTTGGTTCTTATTGTCTCATAGTCTATAATCAACAGATTGATTTTCTGCTCCGCTATTGTCGACAAAACCGCTTCAGTGGAATCATGGGATACCCTCACAAGGTAATGGTAAACTATATTTTCCTTGTTTAGCATGTCCTCCAGGGGCTCAAAAGCCCTTCTTGCGGAATCCACAAACGCCACACCAGCAGAAAGGGGTGTTTGGTGGGGAACAGTTATTGTTCTTATGATGTTTATCTCCCCATCTTTTTCTTTGGCCACCCGTATTGCGTATTTGATTAGCCTGTCTGGGTTCTCTGGGGTATAGGGCAATAGAATCCTAAAGTCTTTTTTCGCGAGGTTGCCCTCACTTGTTATTATTGGGGAATAGTGGTCAACCTCCGTTCTGAAAGTAAATATTCTGTAGATGGCAAAGCCCAACAAGACCCACAAGGCGGTGATAACCCAGCTAAATGGGGCAGTAACCAAAAGATATAGTGCAAGGCCTATCATCAGGATTATCCCTGTTATCGGTATGAATGGAAAAAACGGTGTCTTGAATCCATAGTCAAGCCTGTCGCCATACATTCTGCGTATGGTAATCACAGCAAAATTGACCTGGGTGAACAAAAGCAAGAATATGACCGCAGAGGCCTGTGCAATCAATTCAAGGGGAAGGGCATAAGACATTACTGCCATTATGATGGATGACAGTATGACAGAAATTGACGGTGTCTTGAATTTGGGGTGTATTTCGCCCAGTTTATGGGGCAGGTTATAGTGTCTTCCCATTGCGAAAGCAACCCTGGCTGAGGAAAATGTTGTGGCGTTCAATGCAGCCAACGTGGAGACTAACCCACCGATTAAGACTATGAACCCACCATAGGGCATAAACAGTTCTGCTGCTTTTGATATCCCCAAATCTCCATTTTGGCCTATGAACTGCCAAGCTGGGCCCGTATCGGGAAAGATTGCGCCAATGGAGACAAATGCGACAAGGCAATACATGATTACCACAACGGCAAGGGAAATGAAAATTGCCCTTGGAATGTTTCTCTTGGGGTTTTTGACCTCCTCCCCCGATTGGACTATTACCTCGTATCCTTCAAATGCAATAAAGGTTAAGCCCATTGCCGAAACCAAACCAGTCAAACCCATGGGCATAAAGTCTGCAAAATTGGATTGCCAGTTATTAGGGTTATTTGACATTGACCAAAACCCTGCAACTATGACTGATATGATTGCAACCAGCTGAACCATTGTCACAATGGTTCCGATTTTGCCCGTTTCTGAGGTTCCCCTAATGTTTACAACTGTAAATAAGGCTATGGAAGCTACGGCAATTAATTTGTCTAGTGGGATAAAGCCAAACAAACTATCCACGGTAAGGATGTTTGTCATTTGCAGCAAACTCACAAAAAAGGAGCCAAAACCAACAGAATACAGGCTTCCGGCAATAATATGGGCAAGCCATGCCATCCACCCACTGATGAAGGCATTAGGACGAGGCAGACCTTCCCTAATCCATAGATAACCCCCACCCGCCTCAGGCATTGCGGAACCCAGTTCAGCATAACCCATGGCAGTAAACAGGGTGATTATTGCGTTAATAATAAAGGCCAAAAGTACGGCGCTTCCAGCCAAGCCAATTGCGGGGCCTGTCAAAACAAAAATCGCCCCACCAATCATGGCGGCTATTCCAATCATGACAATGTCCAAAAGACCCAAAGAGCGAACAAGCTTGTGCTCATGGGGATGTGCGGGTGTTGCTGGTTGCCTAATTTCGGAGGACATTAATTAATGATAATACCTCGACTTTCAGACAAATCAACTAAAGATTGTCCACCTGTAAAAGTAATTAACGAAATGACAGTATGAAATGCCAAGTCAAATGATAATTTTTCTTTACCTTCTTCTAATTGAACGTGGTTTTGTAATGTTGGAATTAGAATAACAAATACAACTACCACCATGTTTGTTAGAAACAGTGCAAAAAAATACCCTTTCCAGCTCATTTGTTTGGTTGAGTTTATCCCAATAACTCTATAGAATCCCTGCTCAACTTTAGCTAAAGTCTTTTCTAATGGTCTCATCTCGAAGGTTATCATTCTAGCAAGGTATGTGCCAAAAATGGTTGCTAGACCTATAGTTCCTACGATGAGAACACAAAATTGTGTTGTTGTGTCCAACTAATTCATCTGGTTTTTAATATTCTTAACCTAATTCGTAGTATCAAAAAACATATATATAAGAATTATTAAAATAATTAATTTACACAAATAAGTTATAATTTATAAAAAATATATTATATAAAATTTTATAAATTAAAATATTTTATCTTTTTATGTACAAAATTATTAAAGATTAAGATGTTGGCATTAAACTGGTAAAAGCATAAATTATTAGATTCTATAAAATTAATATTATTATTAACTTGATTTGTCAACAAATCAGATACCAAAAATGGTTAAACTTGTATGAAATTAGAAAGAAAACAAACCTCAATAAATAATGTAAAATAAACTTGGATTCCATTCACTTTTGAATTACATCCCTCCGGGCTTGCTACAAATTTGACCAAATTTTTGGGTTCATATATATTCTATTTAAATGCTTTTTAACCATGGATATAGTATGCGATATACAATAATCATAAAATAGAAAAAAGTGACAATCGGGCAGACTTGTTCCCTATTGTAGGTGGGTTATCTGTTCTGGCTTTAGCTGGGGCGATATTATTGAAATACAATGGCCTCAAGAAAAACAACACTCCTGATATAGAAACTGGCAATAACATTATCAGAATCATTGGCGATGTTGTAGAGGTATTAAAAGATAAGAATTTACAAAAGAAACAGAAAATTTGAAGAAATTATAAGGGATTATAGATAATATCGATTATATTATAAATTCGTGTTAATTATTGATGGCCAAATTGAATGAAACTTTATATTTAATCCTTTATACATTAGCAATTAAGTTTTTTAGTAAACTAAAATATCAAGATTTTATTTTTAAATCAATGTGAAAGTAAGTATATAAGAAACGCCGGGAGTGGGACTCGAATCCATACCGTATACTCACGGATTCACCGATTATATTTTTTTTACATAATGTAGAGGAGGAAATGGAATTTGAACCCGCTACTTGCATTCACGGATTTATACGAAACTAATCGTATGCCATCTAAATCAGGCATAATCTTATTATTTTAATAATGTTAAAATTCTTTATAGTATTTTGACTTTAATGGTGTTAAGTCTTTAGGCTCAGCTTCCTACAAATTACAATACTCGGTATTGCGATAGTTGTAACAATCGGTATAATGGCGATGATTGAAACAGGCAAAGAAGAACCCAATGCCTATATGATGCATATTCACTCGAATTTGACAATTATACTAGATAACAAACCAGCTGTCATACCAAGTCAAATAGGAATAGATAATTCATTATGGAAGGGTCATAATCTTGATAAATACGGGACACCAGGAATGCCAATGCCTGGAGGGCCCATGCCAGTAATGGCACCATTACATACGCACGACAATCTTGGATTAATCCATATAGAATCACAAATTAACAGAGACTATAGATTAAACGAGTTTTTCAAAATTTGGGGTGTAGACTTTAATGGCAAATCTGTAAAAGCCACTGTTAATGGTAAGCAGGTAGTAGATTATGAAAACATAATTCTGAAGGACAAGGAAAACATTGCATTAGATGTTAAATCATAGATTATTTTTTAAAAGGTCCAAGGAGTGTAATAATAGAAAAAATAGATAGTTAATTATACTTATTTGCGGCAAACACTCGACAATATTATTTACTTGTTAGGATAACGTGATTTAATATCTAAAAATGACTAAGGAATTTCAAAATTCCGCAATAAATTTGCATATGCTATAAGGAACTATGTCACGGATTTAGCATCTCCTCACTTTATTACAACTTTTATTATCCCTTAAATAAAATAAAGATGTTTAATTCATTCTTTGAGTTAATTTGTATATGGTAAAGCAGCATCATTTGATAGAGATATTCTCCGCCAACTGTCCCCCTTGCAAGCATATTACTGATTATATTTCGATAGGCAAATGTGGAGGTTGCAGTCAAGCAATCTACGATGTAAATAATATGACATCTGATGTCAAGTTAAAGATGAAAGAATATGATGTAAAAGCAGTTCCAACTACTGTAATTGATGGCAAAATAAAGGTTGTTGGCATTCCAGATTTTCCATGGATTTGTGGAGATGATTTGTTTAAAAAACTAAAAAGTGAATATCCTCTAAAAACGGATGACTAATTCTGTTTTATGTATTTGTTTTTTGTTGTTTATTTGTTCCCTCCAGCAGCCATGTTTTGCCCTCATCAGTAGTGCTATACACACTTGAGGCTGCTCCATTGGGTGTTTCCTGGTTTACCGTAGCGTAAACCTCACCGTTTTCACCGAATGCAAATTTTCCCAAATATTTGGCCCCATTTATTTGCCCATCAGTCTTTGCCCATGTTTTTGCGCCATCAACAGACTTTATTATATAGCCATCTTCACCCTGACTTGGTATCACAAAAGCGTATGCAATTTTACCATTATCAGATGATGTTCCAAGTCCAGTCACAACTGCACCGTCTCCAACCAATCCTGTGTTTATTTTTTGCCAGCTGTTACCCTGGTCCACACTTGAGAATAACCCACTTGCTGTGGATGTGTATAGAATTTTAGAGTCGGTCTGGTTTGCTTCTAGCGTTATTGTTCTTTCCCTATTAGGGGGGCTTACACCAGTCCATGTTTTGCCTTCGTTTTGGGTTTTGTAGATGATGTCTCCCATGCCGGAAGAGCCGTAAATTGTTTCAGGATTTTTTCCCATCGTCATCGCATGAAAGTCAATTGGAGGGTTTGTAACATCAGACACTTTTTGCCATGTCGCGCCATAATCTGTGCTCACCCTAAATCCCAGGTTTCCACCTGGTTGAGGATGGCCACTTGAATACATTGTTCCCTCTTTGCTTGGGTTAATCGTAAATCCCATCAAGTCCGACTTGTCTTTTCCAACCTCTACCCAGCCACTAGATGAATTGCCATTACCTTTTTTAAACAAACCATTGTGGGTTGCAAGGTATAGTGAATTGTCTTTTCCTGCGGTGAACACTCCGACTCCGTGGATATCCATCCATTTTCCTGTGACGTTTTGGTTGCCGTTTTCTTGACCTGTTCCAATTGCCTCTTTATTTGGAGAGGCTGTTGTCATATAGGCACCTACTCCAACTACACCTATCGCCAATATTGCTATAATTGCAATAACCAAATTTCTTTTTGAGCTTTTTGTCCTGCTATCTACTTTTTTGTTCTTTATTGCCCTGTTTTTCTTGCCCATCTATTTCACTGTTATTTGAGAAGTAAACTATCTCATATTAAATACCAGGGGTTTACATTTGTAATTTAATTAAAGGATAAGGTATAACTAATAACATATTCTCCAATCCTTTTGATTTTATTCTTTTCCTTTCTTTGTGACTCAAAGGCAACAGATTAAAAAGTTTTTATAACATATGTTAATATGTTAATATGTTAATATGTTAATATATCAGTAACTAATAATACATCAATAAACATTCAAAAACTGTCATTAAAGGCAAAGCTATTCAGGGGTTTGGCAGACAGCACCCGACTTTCCATTTTGGAGACATTGAGGGATGGTGAAAAGAACACTAGCGAAATTGTAAAGGAAACCACACATAACCAGTCTAATGTGTCCAATCATTTGGCATGTCTACTTGATTGTGGGTTAGTCAAGAACAGAAGAGAGGGAAAAAACATCTATTACAAACTTAACAATGAAAAAGTGTTAAAACTGCTTGAGGAAAGCGATGCGGTTTTATCTGAAATTGTGAGTGGACTGTATCTTTGCGTAAACTATAATGATGAAAATGTAAGGGGAAAAAACCAAAATGAAGAAAATTAGCCTTTCATCAGGCAACAACCTTGGCAACAATGAAAAAGATGGTATGGGAAATAAGAAAGAATGCCTAAACGAAATAAAGGAAGAAGATGGTTGCGGATGCTGCAGTGGACCTGACTTGTCGTTTTTAAAAACTTCACCTACCCAACCAACAAATTCAAAAGTAGAGCTATCAGTTTTGGATGAGCAGGAAAAAGAAAGGGACAGAAAGGAGAAGAAAAAGGACAGAAATGACAGAATTCTCATTCTGATTGGACTTGTGTTAACCATTCCTTTGGTCACAATTGAAATATTGGAGTTTTACAATGTTGCAGGAATTGATGTTATAAGCACAGATTACATTCTACTGGCTTTGGCCACCCCTATTCAAATATTGCTGGGAGGTCCATTTTACAGGCGCTTTTTTGGTTCCCTTAAGAAAAGAAGGGGCTTTACGGTGGACACATTGGTTGTGTTGAGCACATCCGTTGCGTATGCCTACAGCATAGTTGCCATGCTCACAAACCAGGATATTAGATTCTTTGAGGCCTCTGCATCGGTATTGACAATATTTACAATTGGTGAGTATGTTGAAAGTAAAGCTTTGGGAACAACCACAGAATCCATAAAAAAACTCCTTGCGTTAAAGCCCAAGACCACTGTAAGAATCAAGAGAAGCGATGGAAAGCAGCAGCAGCAGCAGCAGCAGTGGCCAATCTATTCTCAAATCCATCAGCATCATGGCAATCATAACCTTCAAAAACCACATTTTCGGTTCATGTTATTGTTGAATCCCTAAAATCCAAAAAAAACACCAGATAAATTTAAGGCCTTTCTTAATTGATATTTGCGTATGGAGGCGTAGAGAAAAGCGGAATGGACAACACGAGTAAGAAATACTACCAATTGTCTCCTAATTTGACAATATGCAGAATAGTCAACGGGATGTGGCAAGTTGCCGGCGGACACGGACAGATCAATCAGGAATTGGCAATCAAAGACATGATTCGATATCATGGTGCTGGCTTTACCAGTTGGGACTTGGCCGATATTTATGGCCCCGCAGAAGATTTTATCGGTCAGTTCAGGCGTAGGTTGTTCGCGCTAAAAGGAAAAGAAGAGACTGACAGGACGCAGGCATTAACAAAATGGGTGCCACAGCCAGGAAGAATTACAACTTCTTTCGTTAATCAAAGCATAGAAAGGTCGCTTCGAAGAATGAGCGTTAGCTCGCTGGATTTACTTCAATTCCACTGGTGGGACTATGCCAATCCCTATTACATGGATGCCCTCAAATACCTATCAGACTTACGGGACAAAGGAATAATCAAGCACGTGGGTCTTACAAATTTTGATACCGAACGAATGCAGATCATGACTGATTCAGGTATACAATTTGTATCAAACCAGGTTCAGTACTCGATTATAGATCGCAGGCCAGAGGTGAAGATGACGCCCTTTTGCTTGAAACACAACATCAGTCTCCTTGCGTATGGAAGCATCTGTGGAGGGCTTTTGTCAGAGCGCTATCTTGGAGTTATGCAGGAACCATCTGCTGCCGAGTTAGACACATTAAGTTTGCGAAAATACAAGCGAATGATAGACTCATGGGGAGGATGGAACCTGTTCCAAGACCTCTTATCGACTTTGAATGAAATTGCGCAAAACCACAATGCGAGCATTGCAAATGTGGCAACCAATTATATTCTGGATAAGCCTGCAGTAGCAGGCGTTATCATAGGTGTTAGACTGGGCATAGTTGATCACATAAACAACAATGAGCATGTATTCAACTTTAGTTTGGATAAGTCAGACCGTGATTCCATAGATTCTGTATGTGCAAGGTCAAATAACTTGTTTGAGACAATTGGCGATTGTGGTGATGAGTATAGATGATCTATTGCTCACAGCATCTTTATTTCAAAATAATGGTCAATACCCGTTAGAGAAACATGGAATATATAAATACCAAATTTCAAGTTCTCCTACACATATAACAAGCATTAAAGCCTATTTGACCATTCATTTAGGCATCTAGATCAACACCAGGATTTGTTGTTATTCATATGGTTAAAGACATGCCTCGGCCAATCAAATCCTGTGCCACATAATGCAAAAAAACGATCAAGACATTATGCGATAATTTCCGTAGGTCGTAATTATAAACTTTAGCCGTTAAAACAGGCTTTTTGGTACTTCATCCAGATCATAATAATACCCCAAAATGTTGTCTATGGTGTGCTGTAGTTTGGTATTGCTGTTTACCAGGACCACAACAATTTTGTCTTTTTCGATTATCTTTAATACCCTTAGATTTTCATGTTCTAAAACTACCCATTTTAACTTGCCCAAAAGATTGTGGGCACCATCTGTTCCTTTTTCACCATCTGCCGTGGTTTCATTATTGTTTTGGAGATTTAAGTGGCAGAGATTGAATTGATGTGTGCTCTGTCAATATGGGCTCCTTTTGCAATGTACAAGTCCCTAACCTGTGAAGATATTACAATAAAGACGGCCAAGATGTCATTATCCACTTCTACAAGATGCTTGATTTTGTCATAATTGCCATTTTTATTATCACTGTTACCGTTCACTAATTCATTGTCAGTAATGAGGAATATATGATTTTTCACGTATTTACTGTTAGAATAGTTTTTAAAAGCAATGTATGATGGTTTGCAACGCGAATAAGCAATCGCTCTTAATCATTTCCAGCTTTTCTAACATATACCCAAACTACAGAATAGAGGAATTTAATACACAAACTGAATGATTTAGAACCACCTCTATATACATTTAAGAACAGTTGTTTTTCAGATAAATATCAAATTGCAAAAGAAATTCTCCATTGGTTTCATTCTAATAGCAATCTACGCTATTGTCCTTTTTACTGTTCCATCTTTAGTATTTGATAAAAACGTTACTCCATTTCTTGCTTCCATCACTTTGGTTATGGTCGCAGTGTATATTTTGCTAGGTCTTGAAATTGTCCATAGGACGGTTCTTGCCACTTTTGCGGCCATGCTTTCCATCATTTTGGCAATCACGCTAGGTTCCATACCTGCCGAGGAAAGCCTCGACTTCATAATTGAATCAATTGACTTTAACACCATCGGTCTCTTGTTGGGCATGATGATTATAGTGGCAATCCTTGGGGAGACCGGCATATTCCACCAAATCGGAATAAAGATGGGCAAGGCGAGCAAAGGCAACGTTTGGACTTTGATGCTGCTTTTGTGCACGTTTAGTGCAGTTGCCTCAATGTTCGTTGACAATGTTACCACCATATTGCTCATGGTTCCAGTCACGCTCTCAATAACAAGAACACTAAAGATACACCCAATTCCGTTCATAATAGCCCAGGTTTTGGTATCAAACATTGGGGGAGCCGCCACCCTGATTGGCGACCCTCCAAACATACTTATTGGTTCGGCTGCAGGAATTGACTTTAACTCCTTTCTGATCTATATGGGCCCGACCATGGCGATTATCTTTGCCATATCCTTGGCGTTGTTAAATGTGTTATTCAGAAAGGAACTGAAAGGCGAGCAAAGCCTGGAGAAGGAGTCTGATGTGCAGGTGCTGATGCACAGGGATGAGGATGTCATAGTATCGCACAGCAAAGGACTGCTAGTGAAATCACTAATTGTGCTTGTCGGCGTCATAATCTTGTTTTCGCTGCAGGGCATAACACATGTGGAGGTCTCCATAGTTGCAATAGGGGGCGCAGCAGTGTTGCTTGCCATTACAAGAATTTCTTTTGAGAAAATACTGCATGAGGTGGATTGGTCCACCCTTTTGTTTTTTATAGGCTTGTTTGTCATTGTGGGAGTAGCAGAGCATGCTGGCCTGATAACGATATTGGCAAAACTTGCCATTGGTATAACCGGCGGCAATCCATGGCTCACATTTATAATGATAATATGGCTATCGGGCATTGCAAGTGCCTTTGTTGACAACATTCCGTTTACCACCACCATGATACCTTTGGTTCACTCACTTATCGCCACGCCAAGCATTGCCTCAACATTTGGCATTGAGTTTCAAATTAATCCACTGTGGTGGGCTTTGGCACTAGGGGCTGACTTGGGCGGTAACGGCACCTTGATTGGCTCCAGTGCGGGAGTGGTTGCTGCAGGGCTAAGCATGAAACTTGGGCACCCCATATCTTTTATGAGGTGGTTTAGGGTAGGGTTTCCTTTTATGCTCATTACCCTGGCAATCGGAACGGTAGTGCTTTACGGATTGCTTTTGTTTATATATTAACAAATAGATGGAAAACAGGGATTGCACAATATCATGGTTTCAATTTTGAGCCATCCACACCATATTTGAGTAAAAATTAGATTGTCCTATGTGTATTGCACCTAATTGCAGACATGTTACTCATATATGGAAGAGTGGTTTCTTTGCGATGGATTACTGAATTTGAGGCCTTTTTGCGACTTTGCCATGCCTTCCTTATTTGCGGCCTTTTTCTTTTTGTGTTTTTCTTCAAATTTTTCCTTATCAGCTTTTTTATACAAGACATTGTTTCCCCGGAATGTATCATAGGGTTTTAGGGAAAATGCCTTGTCTTCGTTTAGAAATGTGTAACTGCCGTTATCCGACTTATCTTTTAATATTTTTATTTTCTTTTTCATGTCCTTTTTACACCTTTTTTTGATGAATGCATGGTTTGATTCCTCGTTGAATTTCTTTTTTATAGTATTGATTTATTTGGTATAAATTAGTTATAGGCAAACAAAAGTGCATTTGCAGAACACGTGCATAACAATTAAAACTAATCTTTAACAAAAAATACTAGATAAAAAAATTCATGGAATGAACCTAAAAGTATTCAATATGCAGGTATAGTTATAGAAATGTTTAAGGGTTTTCACAGGCATCTTAAACAACTCACAAATCTATCCATAGATAAAACCAATCAGAATTATTCTCTGGTGGTATTGGGTGATTCGCTCAGGTTAAACCCCATGTTTGGAAAAGATATACTGATAAATGAAGAACGCACTAGTTTTGGCAAAATTTTGGATCTGAATAAAATATATCACCGGAATTTAGCCATATCGCATCTGAAATGTGAGGAGTACCATAACAAATTCAAGATATTTAATGAAATTAAAATTGTTTTAGACAAAATCAATATAAACGACAAGCCAATTGAAAACCTTGATTTCAATGATATCGTAAATTATCCCATGCACATTGTGGACTACTTTAAGCACAATTACAAGTTTGGATTCAAATTATATATGTTGGTATTGAAATTTCGAGAAGAGATTTACCACACAATCAGAGATCTTTTTGCAGGAGACATGATAAGAGGGTTCTGCAAAATGGGTTATTGAAAAACTGTCGTAACCTATAGCAAAAGAAACTCCAAAGGCAGACATCAAGCAGTGTACTACGTAACACCACATTATAACAAGGAGATACTCATAGCATTAGGGTAAAGTCCTATCGGATTCCGACCATAAAAACCAGATTTGATTTACTCTTCTAAACGGCATTTATGGATATAAGAAGAAATCTGGCACATCATTTTAAAAACAGCCGTGTTTAAATATTGAAGACAAAAAAAATATGATTTTTCATTTTCTTTTTTATTGTGTCATAAGATATACAATGCTTTAACACTGTGTTTTTATCATCTGGGTTCCTGTCCCATATGAGAGAATTCAAAAGGCGGAGCTATCTGTATGTTACCATCATGTTCTTTGCCATTTCATGGCTTGTGCACGGGATAACGTCATACAATCAATTTGTATCTGAACAGAAGGAGCATGGACAAACATTTGAGATAAATGCTTTTTGGAATGAATATTAAGGCGGACAGGAGAAAATTGGCAATAAGAGTTCCTACAGTCAGCTTGGCAGACAGGGGGATCATGATATTATTTGCAGTTGCATCGCCGCAGGACCGCTTAGGGGACCAAAGGAAGGAAAAAATGCCGGAGAAACTATCGGAGTTAAAAATTAGCAAAGAATAATACGAAAACTTTATGGCAAAGCTAGGGGAAAAATATCCTGAAAAGTAACAGCCATCCAGTAAGTTCACCATCCTCATAGAACCAAGCTAATAAGTTTTTGATTCCTTTTTGTAATTGGCCATACTTGTGTTTTGTTTTGTTTTGACGTTGAATACGTGGGTTTTGTGAACATCCAACATAATCATCATAACACCAAATCAAGAAGAGGTTTAAAGCCGCTTATAACACATCATGTCCATTAGCAAATAGTTGGATAAAGAGAAGGTTATGGAAAGAGCATACAATGGTGCATTATAGGAATTCGGAGTTTCCCCAAAATCATATGAGCCTTTTAACCAGGATTTCTCGGCATATCCCAATACATGGTGTGAACTTTATCGCATATTGGACATGTGGCTGAGGTTATTAACGTTTTTGCCTTTTCATGTGTTGGGTTTTTCCCATGCAAATTAAATTCGGTATATGGCAGATCTGGGGTTATAGCCCAAAAATCTCCCCCTTCACTTTTACAATTAAGGCATTGTACCCTTACTGGAATAGGTTCGGAATTAACCATCGACATACACGTGATTGGTGAAATTCAATATCTAAGTTTTTCTTAAATGCAATACCCTAATCCACATAACATATCCATTTTTTAGGTATATTGTATATTATATGGTATACCGAAAAAAATAAAGTTTTTTTATTTTGACTGTATACGATGTTTCAAGATGCCTTGAACATGATGTCCCCCCCCCTGTTGTTTAGTTTATTATACTAAACCCAATATTCCAGGTGTTTTCTAATATATTGCGTTAATAACTATTTAAACAAATAATAAATATATGTAAAAATGTGTAAATATTCAATTCAATTTAAGTAACTGTTCCCCAAGGATGTCAATGCTAAATTACCTGAGTTTTGTTAGATGCGGAAACTCATCTCTCATATATTATATGATCCACGCACCTGTTCAGCATTGATGTTTTCAGCATTCTTCATACCCAACAATAAAGTCTGGTGTATGACCTCTGGTACCTTCATTGCATGGCTTGTCCCACTTGCAATCAGATTCTCCTGATGTACAACCGTCACCAATATTTGCCATTTTTTAAAAGGTCCGGGCAAAAAAGGCCGAATGTTTTGCTTCAGTCGCCAGGACAATTGAGATTGTGGTCCCTACAGCCATATCTGTGATCATTATTGCGATAATCAGAAGTTCTTTTTTGAAATAATATTAGCAAGGGTGTTTTTGAATTATTTTATCCAATAATGCCTTTTTATTACAAACCATGATTCTGTTCACTATTTGGGTGTTGTTATTTTTTGGTTGTAAGATTAACTATATCTGGTTCTGCTGAAACCATCCGCGTTGTTAAAACAGTTGTGGGATTTCTTCAGTTGATGGGTTTTTCTTTTGATGCTCAGACTTGGTGTGAAAAAAATGAATGGAAAAACTATGTCAATCCAAAAGCCCTCTAACTAAATATATATACAACTTCATGGTATTAAAAGGGTGTAACATTTATGCTGGAGAACGCCTGTAGCCCTAGGAGGACGGGATGTTTAATAATTTACCTTAAATATATCTACACCTGATCCCTATTTAAATCTCATATGACGTCCCAACGCATAATCCAACGTGACCGATAGAGAGTCTACTTACCTTTGTTATGTTGCAAAAAAAGACAACCCAAAAAAAGAAAAGGAAAAATATTGAAAACTTTGGAGACAGTAAGGTTTAATGAATTAGCAAAAGAGTTTTTGGCTAAACCAGAATCTACAAATCCAAACAAAGGACAAATGGTTTTTGTCCTGATTCACCAATAGACTGGTTTTGTGAATGCGATGATGCGTTACATAAGAAATATAAAATTTCTGGCAAACACAACAGAAGGAAATAAAAATATGATCGGCTAGAATCCAAAAGTTAAATTTAATTAAATGGGATGGGCTGCAAAATAGAGAGACTCCAAGGATACTGACAATGGTACAATGGGGAAAGAGAAAAAATGTATTCATGCAATCCAACAGTAGACGATATTTAAAAAGAGGATTAAATGAACAGTGTTTAGACCCTGCTCACAATCTTTAATCAAGACTTGCCTATTAGAAGATGTACGGAAAATGATATTTCTATTGATGATGATACAATGGCCTTAGTTACTAAAGTCAGAAAAACACTTGGGTTATGTTTAAAGATGTTTACTTTTTTGATAAATGATATTTATTGTGCCAAGTATAAAATTTAGAGCAGGATATAACATTTGGATATTGTCTGCTAAGTGACCCGGTTTGGGCCTGTATGACCATAGTTTGGGTTTAGCCATTCAATAAAGCTGGCATGATTCAAAGAACGCACATCATCAAGGTAGTTTGAAAGAATCTTGATGAATCTAAAGCCATTGGCAAGTTCAAAAGAAAGAACTGGATCATGCATTTTACCACCTATTACTTTAGGTGCATACTCGGATGCAGAAAGATGATTTGCATATTCGCAGTAATTGTATAGCCTTCCACCAGATATCATTCGTCTCAAATTCAGCTTTATGTTCAGTTGTTTTCTTGCGTCATAAAGCATACTGCCTATTCCCTCATGCCTGTACCTTGGGTGTGTGGATATGTCTGCCCCATATAGACTGTACCCATTGGGTTTGTGATTTGTGAACATTCCATCTGCCGTAATCTCTTTCCATGTGTGGTCCGCATACTCTGACTCAAGGGTAACTATTAGGGTGCTTGCGGAACCAACTACAGTTCCATCTGGCTCCACAGCTACAAATTGCCCTTCTGGGAATACGTTAAGATGGCTTAAAAGTTCCCCATCATGCCAAATGTTTCCATCCATATTTAGCAAGAAGTGGAAAGGACTCTTTTTGCAAAGTCACCATTTTAGGTATGTCCTCTTTTTTTGTGTTTCTGACTTTTACCCCTGTCTGGTGTGGATGTAAAGAATCGACAGCCAATGTATGAGATGCTAACACCGGTATTGATTATAAACATAAAGATGGAATCTAAGCGCCATGTTTCTACTTTTATAAATGCCTAATAATTGTCTTAACATGAAAAGGAAACGACCAAATTCCATATTAGGATATGGAAGAAGCTGTAGATGCGATCAGCAAAATAATTAGCACATCTATTAATCCACAAGATACCCGCCAAAAGAGTATTGCATGAAAAGGACTAATCCTTGGCTCTGTACGGGGGAATGCTGTTGCTGCTTCTCTTGCTGTCGTAATCATGGTGGTTGAAATGGTTGTGTCAGCATCCACTTTAATGTTGTCTCCATCCCACGATGGCATTCTCAGAAATGGAGCCGATTTTGTCGTCCCACAAAACACCCCCGTTCTTGCCGCGGCAGACGGTACGGTCACATACGTCAGGGATGACTCCAATGCAGGAGCCCAAATCCGTCATACTGAAACTATGGTAATTCTCACTTCAGCCCCTCGATAAAACTAAATTCTATTTTTTTCTAAAAAATTTTGACCCATTTAAAATATCATCCTCATATCCCCCATCATTTCGCGCCATATTTGTTAACTTGCCCATGCCTGGCTAGGTTCCAGTATTTAGGATAGTAGTTATTATATAATGTATGTCAACAAATCATCGAAAAGAGACACCATCAACAGACATACCAGCACTGGAGTTGCCAACTGACGAGTCTTTGGGTGCATTGGAGCCTGTTGCTTTCTTTTATGGGCCAATGCCAACAGGTGTTACGGTGTCACACAAAGGCCGCATTTTTGTCAACTTCCCCAAATGGGGTGACAACGTCCAGTTCTCTGTAGCGGAGATTCGCGACGGTGAGGCTACAGCCTATCCAGACCAATCAATCAACAACACCAATGAAGAGGATCAGGCGTCAACACTCGTTTCCGTGCAATCAGTAGTCGTCGATCCAGCAGACCGGTTGTGGATTCTTGATACGGGTAGCCCGCTCTTTAAACCAACAGAATATGGAGGACCAAAGATGGTTTGCGTTGACCTAAATACAAACAAAGTTACAAAAAATATTCTCTTTCCACAAGCTGTGGCCTTACCAACCACCTATCTTAATGATGTTCGCTTTGATCTCCGGCGTGGCAATGAAGGCATTGCATTCATTACAGATTCATCTCAAAATGGGCCAAATGGAGTCATCGTGGTCGACCTTGCTTCTGGTGAAAGCTGGCGTCGGCTAAACAACCATCCATCAACCAAAGCAGAGAAGATACAAACCTTTCTCCCCGTTGTGGAGGGAAGGCCGTTTCTTGAGCATCAGCAAGATGGATCGGTGAAACAAGGCGCTGCCATGGGTGCTGACGGGATTGCAATTAGCTCCGATGGATCTCGCCTATACTACTGCCCCCTTGGTAGCCGTAAGATATACAGTGTTGCAACGGATGTTCTCGCTAATCGCCATGTAGACGAGCGAGAGGTCGCATCCACCGTGAAAGATGAGGGAGACAGGGGCGGGGCCTCAGATGGGCTAGAATCAGACTCTGAGGGAAACATCTACTCAACCAACTATGAGCACAATGCCATCTTTCGTCGTCGACACTACGACAACTTGTGGGAGACCGTGGTACATGATCCACGACTATTGTGGCCTGATACACTCTCCATTGCAACGGATGGATATATCTATGTCATGGCAAATCAATTGCATCGCCAGGCGCGTTTTAACAGGGAGGGGAAAGACCTTCGTCGCAAACCCTACACCCTATTTCGGATTCGCATAGATGTTCAGCCAGTCTTGTTGCGGTAACCGCATTTGGTTTGGCCATACCAAGAGAGGTTACCACAGCACCATCATCTCCTTTTTGGATTAAAAAATGGCCCAGCTGCTGTGTTCTCTTACACACATGTTATCAAATTGCTTATGCTGCAAATATGGACTCTGCAATGCTGTGATATAAACAGGGCATAGTGATTGAAAAATATGTCCCAGATAACAATATCCACAATCCAAAAACCATGGAAAAAAAACATTCAATGTTCACATAAAGCCAATCTACGCTTGCATTCCATAGAGCAGACAAACCAAGTGAGATAATCAAAAGTCATAATGGATAATGGCAGCTATTGCAGGGGTACCTAACAAACCACAAATGCAAAAAACAATTCCCTTGAGATAATATAACTCTTATAGCGAAGCATAAGGGTTAAAAGTATAATGCTTTTGGTCCCTCCCTAAATAGTTCCTTTGATCCATTGGAATCCATAAGGTCACAGTCAAAAACACAAACGCACGTACGCACCACCAACACATATCCTGCGGCCCAATGCTGCCGCCTACAGGATTAAGTTTGTCAATTGAGGCCGATCCATTCTAAAATGGCTAAATTAAGTCAAGTTAGTGCGTGTCCCATTCACCATATAACCGCCATTAAAGGATAAATAGACAACTGCATAACTTTATCACCATAAAGAAGAAAAACAACGATAATGGTATGGGGGAGATTCTTGGTAGCGGATATATCGATACAGCAAGGAATTCTACTAAAAGTCAACTAAGGGACATTAAAAAGAATGGTTTCATCTGCAAATACTGTAAAAGACGATTGGCCAATTCACATGAGCTACATAGCCACATCAACACCAAACATGCTCAAAAAATAAAATAAAATAAAATAAAATAAAATAAAATCACCACCACAAAGATGTATTATTTAATATGCACACAATGGTATTAGCAGGCATAACTCTAGCAAGTAAAAGGAGTTTCAGAGGAGTATGCAAAATGGTCCTCACGGCGTCTTTTTCTGTTTTAAAGCCAACAACACAATGTATATTTTTATTTTATTAATGGAATTTGATATATATATGGATCTCACGAAATTACCATATGAGAATCAACATACAAAAAGAAAGCCACAATGGCATGAATTTTCGTGTTACTCATAAAAATAAAAGGTTTTACGATAATAGCATTTATGAAAAATCCTTTAATGCAACCCATCTGAGCAATAAGAGTCCCATATTATAATATGACCGAAGAGAGGAAAAAGAACACAGCTGAATGTTATGTATGCGGAACTGTAGAGAGCAGCCTTCCATTCAAATGCAATTACTGCAAGGAGCATTTTTGTAGCAACCATAGAAACCCTATTAATCATTCTTGCCCATTTGTAAACTCATATAAAAAGAAACGACAAGATATGCCCCGTGGCAATCAAAATCACAGGTCAAGCAACACATCGTTTTCGCAAATATTTTCAAAGATCATACACATTAAAACATCAAAAACAGAGTTATTGCACCTAACAGTAGCCACACTTTTAGTAACTGCTGTTGGGCTTTCACTAAACGGATATAGGTATTTTTCATGGCAATTTCTTGCCATATTCATAAGTGCATTTCTTGTCCATGAGTTAGCACACAAATTTTTAGCCCAATACTATGGAAGTTGGGCAGAGTTTAGAGCACAAATGTCTGGCCTCCTCATAACAGCAATATCGGCTCTTCCAATAATGCCTTTCAAGTTTATAGCGCCAGGGGCAGTAATGGTTGCTCTAAGTGACAGAAATAAGTTTGGCAGGGTCGCACTAATTGGTCCAGTTACAAATTTGGTGATGGGTTTTTCATTTTTATTGCTGTCATTATTTTATAGTTCGCATAGCCCTTATTTTGCAACAGGCGCATCGTTTAACGGATGGATTGCAATGTTTAACCTGATACCATTGGGGGTTTTGGATGGACAAAAGATATTCGATTGGAATAAGATGGTATGGGCAGTTACAATAGCTGCTGCAATGGGTCTCTTCATAATCGGTTATCTGTGAAATAACGGATCCGACAAGTCCTTATGCAAGCAACACATGGAAATTGAGAAAATAACTCAACCATCATCGCATCGCTTGTAATAATGTAATCGGCAGAAAAGCGCATCTTGGATGCGTAAAACTGATTCGTAACATTTCATATCATGGGCTCAAGCAATCTATACCATCAAATGACCCATATAGCACCTGTTTTTGCGGAATTAAGAAACCGCCTGACTTAAAGCGACCTTAAAATCTCCGCATATCGCAATGGCTACAAAAGAGACAGAAAAGGACTATAACAGGTTTTATCGTTTGTAAATCCATGACCATAGAAATAGACCAGCACTATAGAAATATCAAATGCAAATACTGCTCTAAAATAATAGACAAAAAGCCCAGATATCATTACGATGTACCTAATACAGTCCTAGCGTCACTGGACATTTGCAAGGATTGCAGTTTCAGGCATCGTTTGGCATGACAACCTGATGTCACACTGAGCAAGATGAAAATGGCATGTTATCTGTATCATACATAGGTAAGAGAGGACGATTGGTTTTATAAAACAAAATGTTGCATTTGGTTAGCCTGGTGGGCGGTTGGTTGTTTTTTTTAGGTGCGTTTGAGTATCTTAATTAATGTACAGTAACTTTAGATAGGTATGATGGCTATCTCAAGCACAACATCACCTCAATCAAGCACAGATTGATTTTGGTGATCACATGTTAACCAAAAGGAAATACAAGACGCTCAAACCTTAGCATATTTCATGGTGGGCATACTCGTAATTGTAGATGTTTAATTACCACATGGCCTTGATAGAAAAGTATGTCAAACCAAAATCAACAGGATGTTCAATGTGAGCATATTAGTGATGTGGAGTTAGACAAAAAAGGAAATACAAAAGGCTGTGAAGAATGTGAAAAAACAGGTTCCACATGGGTTCAGTTACGGTTATGTCTAACATGTGGGCATGTTGGGTGTTGTGACTCTTCTAGAAACAAGCATGGATCAAAACATTTCAAAAGCACCATGCACCCTTTAATAAAATCATATGAACCGGGCGAATCTTGGGAACGGTGCTTTTTAGATGAGACTTTTATAAAGTAAACGACAAATTCAAAGGCAACAAGGAACACAAACATAGATAGAAAAACAGATAAGAGAAAACAAAACCATAGATTTCGGCACCTCCTAACAACACATCGCCCCTTCCGATTACTTCAAACAAAACCGAATTAGTTCCATAAATTTCAAAAGGCGAACAGACACCATTATCATCATCGTCATTGTCATATGCTGCTGCCAAGGAATTGTATTATGTCGATGGGAGACAAATCCAAATAGGCGATTTTGTGCAAATATCACATACCAACTTAAATTTTGACGAAGCAGTAGCATTGATGGACGGAACATAAAAAAAAGAGAGGAATGCTATCCGGGATAATCGGTACGCAGATTGCACACCGTTTTGTTGATAGCATATGCCACTTGTTGGGACAGTACCAGAGAGGGAGAGATCCTGGTCAAAACCATAGTGTAGTTAAATAGTAGAAGTTTTATGGCAGGCAATAAGCAACCATTAAAGCAAACAAGTTTTATCACATAAAACAAGTATTCGGCCCATGTCTTTTGATCATGATGCACTAAAACATGAATATGTAAATGCTAATGGAATTCGCATGCATTGCGTTACTATGGGAGATGGTGATGACCCTTTGATTGTTTTTTTGCACGGTTTTCCCGAGTTTTGGTATTCTTGGAGACATCAGATTCCTTTCTTTGCACAGAATTTCAGAGTTGTTGTTCCCGATATGCGCGGATATGGAGATACAGATAAACCAAAAGAAATAAAGGAGTATAAAACAGGCAAACTGTCAAGGGACATTATAGAATTAATACACTCGTTTGGCAAGGAGAGTGCAATAATAGTAGGGCATGATTGGGGCGGCATAATAGGTTGGTCTATTGCAATGATTGCACCAAATGTGGTGGAAAAACTGATAGTTATGAATGCGCCTCATCCTTCAGTGTTTAAAAAAAACGCTTTTAGGAGTTTGGCTCAAATGCAAAAGAGTTGGTACATGTTCTTTTTCCTTTTGCAGAAGGTTCCAGAAAAGGTGTTGAGCATCAATGACTTTAAGATACTGAGGCACTTTTTTGAATCATCAATAAAAAGAAAGGACAGGCTCACTCAAGCCGATATTGGGGAATATGTTTCTGCGTGGCGCAAGTACGGAAGTACGGGACTAACGGGGGGAATAAACTATTACCGAGCTAATTTAACCTCTGTGTTCTGGAAAAACCATGGTGAAAGCACACAATACCCAAAGATTAAGAGCCCCACATTGATGATATGGGGAGAGAATGATTCATTTTTGGGCATAGAGATGACAGAAAACACGCAAAAATCCGTGGAGGCACCATTTTTGTTAAAAACTATTCCTGGCTGCGGTCATTGGGTTCAACAAGAAGCACCAGATGAAGTAAATCAGATTATGGACGAGTTTCTCAATAACTAAAATTACACACCACCATCCACAATCCAAAGTTAGAGCATGCGTGGTATCCGTTGTGCCTGTATCCCCCGGGTGGATCATAGCAAAACCAAGCTCAAACCGATTCCTTATGCAAAGGAACGTGTTTTTTGGTATCGAGTGCTTTTGCTACAGAACAGCCATTTGCAAAGTCAAGATGCAATAGCGGTGATGCGTTACCACCACTACCATTGAATCCAACTTAGTTGGAAACAACCTTATGGGTTAAGACTCCAAAGCTAAATTCTCGACATATAGCCATACAAACATCCCTAAAGCGCAAGTTTTTTCATTGTTATGTGATTTAGCGTTTTTTACCTCCTATGCAATTTCATTCTTATGCCGTTTTTAGGGCGTAGTGTAACTATGGGCTGAAGTTTAACAGTTTGCGCATTTTCCTCAAGTGTAATCTTCCATTTTCTTAGGATAGTCTCCAATATTATTATTCCCTCGGTCCAAGCTAATGGCTCCCCGATGCATGATCTAGGGCCACCTCCGAATGGGAAATAGCTAAACCGCGGAATAGACGACCTGAATTCATGTGACCACCTTTCAGGATAAAATCGCCACGGTTGTGAAAAGTAGCGGGAGTCATGATGCATAAGGTATTGGCTCATGATTATAACAGATCCTGAAGGTATAACGTATCTGCTATCGAGTGCATAGTCCTTTATGGCCTGATGGCCTATAGCCCAAGATGGCGGATAAAGTCTCATGGATTCCATCAAAACCATTTCCGTATACTTTAGTTTTGAAACATCCTCAAATGTGGTGGCCATTCTGTCGCCATCGTCATCAGTATTTCCATCATTCCCAAACACAGAAGCAATTTCCCCTGTAATTTTGGATTCTACCTCGGGATGTTGGGATAGAAGGTAAAAACTCCAGGTCAAGGCATTGGCAGTGGTCTCATGGCCTGCCAAAAAAATCGTCATCACCTCATCTCTTAGCTGTTGATTAGTCATCTTTACCGCTTTGTCATTGTTTGTTGTTGCTTCCTCATTGTTCTCCGTAATTTCGATATCGGAGGATTTGATTAAGATTGAAAGCATGTCAAAGTAACCCATACTTTGAGATTCAGCTGTACCTCCAGACAAAGAATTATTTTCGTAGATTTGTCTGCTTTCTGCTGTTTCTTTTCGCTCCTCAATTTTGGCATAGATTAACCTATCCAAACTCCTTAGCGCCTGCCTATATCTTATAGTTAAAGGCAATGGCAGCACCTCAATAAATCGCAGAAACGGCAGCCTTAATCTATTTATATATTCAATAATTGTGGTAATGGAATTGCTTATTTTGTCAATTTCAGATTTTGCAAGCGCGTTTGTTCCAAACAATATTATGCTAATTATGGAAATTGTCATGTTGGTCATCTCTTTGTGAATATCCGATACCATCGAGTCCTTCCAAGTGTTGTCCACATATTCAAGGCAATGCTCCAGTATGATTTTTCCGCATATTTTGACTCTGCTTCTGCTGAATGCTGGCTGAACTAACTGCCTTTGGGTCTTGTGTGCTGATCCTTCGTTTGTTATCAATCCATTACCAAGCACACGCTTAGCTAAGCGCAAGCCGGGGCTCTTTATAAAATTGCTGTTATATTTTACCAAAATGTTCTCAATGTGATAGGCGTTATTGACCAGGTAGACATGCAATGTGGGCCCAAACTTAAAATGTGAAATGTCCCCATATTTATTGGCAATTTCCATTAGGATCGGTATTGGATTTGATATGAATTTTAAAGCTAAAATGTATGGAATTATCTCGGTGGGTCCTGGAGGAAGCGCCATTTGCCCTTTGTTTTTAGAAGTCGGTTTTTCACCCGAGTCGATCTTACATATTTATGGAAACCATTGATATATTATGATGATCCCAAACCATACTTATAGGTAAATAAACTTCATGAATGGCAATCAAATCAATTTGTGAAAAGGATTAAAGTCTATAGATGGGACTAATTTAGCTATATCGGCATAGGGTTCAATAGGCGCTAAACATGGGGTTTTCATTTAAGACAGCATTGTCAAAATTCTAAAAACATATGAACGCACCATTGTCGGCATAAATTATGCGGCATTGATAGGCACGCTAAAGAATAAAGCCAGCAAGATGGCCCAAACAACATTTCACATCACATCCACAACCCATGCAAATGCAGTTTAATGGGCATGGTAATGCACACACCCTCATTCCACCAATTCAATAGAAAATAAATTACCTTTATCAACCAAATTTCAAAGTACTAATGCACGGACCATAATGGCTTGCACACCCCACATTCTCCATAATGCTTGTTGTCGCTGGATTCTTCTTCCTTTATCTATCGCTAAGGAAAAAAAAGGAGCATCGCCTGCATCAGCACAGTGATGGACATAGCGGAATAGAAGTACAGATCATTGGAAAGCGAATTATTGATACAAACAGGGGATGGATATTGTTTACATTAGCCTTAGGCGGGTTGGCACTTGGTAGCCATTTTATGTCCGAATATGTTGTCCATCTATACGATACAACACCGATTGACAGCTTTACCCACGGTCTTTCCGCAATGGGCATAACTGCAATAGTCCTAAACTTTTATTTGACAAGAAAAAGAAAAAAGTATTACCCAATAAGTATTGGGGCTGCGTGGATTGGCTTTGTAATATGGGAAATATACGAGTGGATACACGCTACCATATCCGGACCAGGAGGCTTTATCCAAACTGAACCAATCGACATGGCCATAGATTTATGGGTAGATACTTTGGGCGCATTGACAATTTGCTTTATATATGACGAGTTTACCAACTGACAATGTCTAAAATAGTTATCATTACTTAGTAACATATTGCTAAATGGTGATTACATGTCTAATTCGATGCATCACATAAACTGCAAAAGTTGCCAGGTATTGATCCTTTATCTAAATTATAGGTCTCCAATATAAGCAACAATACAATATGTCAAATCAGTCTAACCAGATAGACAAGGTGCACTTGACCATGGTTTTCAACCATAAAAAAGAATCAAAACCAGTCTTATCCCGTCTTGCGTGAAATTCGATTATGTTCCTAATGAAGATGATTTTGCTACGCTGTGAGGATCAAGTGCCGGCAACAATCTTTCAAAGCGTATCAGTCAGGTTGCCCAACTTGTCAGTGATTTTTATGTTTTCAGAATAGTCAACAGGGCACGTGATTACCGAGACAGCATCATCCTCAAGTGCAGATTTTAGAGTGGGGAGAAGATCATCAGCATGGCGAATTTTAAACCCCTTGGCCCCAAAGCTTTCAGCATACTTTACAAAGTCAGGATTACGAAAATCCACAGATGAGTGGCGCCCAAGATCTAGGTCCATCTTCCACTTAATAAGTCCATAGGCCTTATCTTCCCAAATGAGGATCACAACAGGTATGTGCTCTCTTACGGCGGTTTCCAACTCTGATCCAAGCATCATCATTGCGCCGTCACCCACAGCAGCAAGCACCTTTCTATTTGGGCATGCAAGTTTCACACCTATCGCACCTGGAAGGGCAAATGCCATTGTTGACAGGCCGTTTGAAACCAGGCAAGTGTTTGGCTTGTATGTCGGATACAGTCGAGCCATCCACATCTTTAGGGCACCAGTATCTACCAACACAATGTCCGAATCACCTAACGCTAGGCGAATGTCTGAGACTATTCGCTGAGGCTTGATGGGAAAAGAATTGTCTTTTGATCCCAACTCAAGCTCTTCTTGGAGTAGATTCTGGATCTTTTGGTTCTCCGCTTTTGAGCCTTCTTTTGGGCCTGCCCTTTTCCCAAGATCATCAAGAGCCATCGATATATCACTCTGAATGCCGACCGTAACTGTGTAGTGAGTGTCAACCTCAGCAGGATAATGTGAAACATGAATAATTTTTTTGTCTGCGTTTGGATTGATTCTTTTGGGATCAAACTCTTGCATATCATAGCCAACGCAGATAAGAAGGTCGGCCGAGTCAAATCCAAAGTTAACATAATCATGATGCATAAAACCAACAGCCCCTAGAGCGTTTTGATGGTTATCGGGAAAAACGCCCTTTCCCATAAAAGTGGTCGCCACCGGAATGTGCAGTTTTTCAGAGAACCTAATTAGTGCTTCCTGAGAGGCATCCCGGGCTGCACCGTGGCCTGCCAGTATAATAGGAGATTTGGAGTCATCCAATACCTTGGCTGCACGGGCTATTTGGGATGGAGAAGGGGCGCTATCGTAAACCTGTGACGGAAACAGTGGCTGAAGTTCTGGCGGCACCGCCATTTCTTCAAGATCCTGAGGAATGCCCAAATAGCAGGAGCCTGGCCGTTCTGACTGGGCAATCTTGAATGCTTTTCTTACCATTGCGGACACGGAACCAGGAATCTTCATTTCTGCAGCCCACTTTGTTACTGGTTTGAACATGCTAAGGAGGTCA
>JBBJMN010000086.1:0-9539 GCA_037720485.1 Candidatus Nitrosocosmicus sp. | reverse complement strand
AGTCTTTATTGATAACAATTATTAATATTTTGTCCATAAACTGAAAAAATAATGGAGGTTTTCCCACACCAATTACCAAATAATGTAATTATTAATACCATACACAATAACATTATATTGTTAGGTATTGCTTATTGAAAAACAGTAATATTACATGCTATGAATTACATGGGAAATGTATAACATGATAAGTATAAATGAGAAGTTTTTAGGGCATTAGAATCCATACTAGAGATTTTTGGTGGCGACAATAGTTTACTGACAATAGAACCACGTAGATGACTTATGATAAATCAAAAGTATAAAATAGCGATCAGTTTTTTAAAATGTATTGCAGGTAATAAATCTCACGGGCTTATAATATTTGATTCAAACGGTCCCTTGCAGATTCACTGCATAACAATTTGGATGCTAAGTGGTATAACCATCAAAACAGCATTTCAGTTGTCTCAATAATGAACAATCTGTAAAATAAAGCAGTCAGAGTCCAAATCAACATTGGATAATGAAATGTGGTATCACATTCTTTAATGGCTTTAATCCGGTTACTATGATCTCACAATATAATTTCAAAAGTTCCTTTGATTGAGACCTGATGGATGGCATCCAATAACAAAAGTCATAAAAACACTCTATAATGTTTTACCTGTCGAGGAAACTTAACGACAGAGTCTAAAGAATTTGCCACTATTTACCTTTATGTTCATTTTTTTATGGTCATGGCGGCTCATTAAATTGATATAAAACCATAATGCTGCAAGTATTTCTCACCCTACCGCAACCTTTAGAGTCATTAAATTATTTGCACTCAATTTCATCATTTGACAGAAACGGCAAGAAACAAGTTTACTAGAATAAATAAACGCAAAAAAAAGGGAAAATGAGTTTTAGGTGTTGGTTGGGCTAAGCCATACCCACATGCTCTTTGTTCTCATGTTCCACATATTCTTCTTGAGATTTAAAAGAGACATTGCATTTATCACATTTATATTGTCCAGTTGGTTGATCAGACATTTTGAATTATAATCAGAACCTTTTATTTATCACTTTTCCATAATAGCTTTGATTGCATTTTTTATCACAAAAAATGGATCAAAAGTGGAAATTCAGTTCATTCGCCTATCATTCTTCAGCTTAAAGCATTAATGGACAATAGCCATATGTTTCCACTATCAAGTCAGATAGGTTAATCAATACGTCACGGAACCGGGTGGCGTATGGTCTTGACCCTTGTTCTATCAATGTATTGGTTTTCTGCTTCAAGTATGGGTTACATCCTTGGCAGCAGTACCAGGTACATATCAATTTACGCTTTTCATTAAGTTATAGAAACTATCTTACTCAAGAGTATGCCAAAAGTTATTTCATTGTTTAACAAATCGGGAATTATTATAAGGTGATTTGTGGCGATTGATATGGAAAGGATGCATAGGTTTTTCCATAGTAGTATCTATAAATCAATTGCATTAGGCGAACAATAGCCCGTGGAACAGGATATGATGCATCAGTTTTCATTTGCGCACGATAACGCACAGTTTGTGATCAGGACTAGTTTTTTATGAGTTATTTAAAAAATCTTTTGATGTATTTAGAAATAACTCGATTGTTATCAAGAACTCTTTTTATTTTTATCTATAAATATAATTATCAAATGTTTGTGTAATCTAAAAATTTAGAACACTGACAAAGATAACAAGGATGGTCATGATTTTGATTGGAAAGGTGTTTATGCGATATCTTCAAATGCCCACAATTTCTACATATGTGGTAATTACTTGAGTTCAAACTGTTACCCCCATTATAATAGGAAACACTACTAACAGATAACTTATTTCTTTTACAAAATCTATTAGGTCAGGATTCCGTCCTAGAAGTTTACCAATTCTTGCATGTGTTTAGGATTGCTGTTAATGGGTTTGGTGTGGCATGGTCATTTTATATCAGTTTCTTCTTTTGACAATACCTACACTTTTTTGCTCAATAACATACTAGCCATATTCTTTTATGTCCATTCAAGAAAAATGCAGGTCCACTAAATCTATGGTGGGCATAGTTTTTTCTTTGCAATGCAATTTGGATAGGTGTGACTTGCCTACTTGTTGCAAATATTCCACAATGACCAAGACATATTTTCTAAAGTAATCATTGCGTTTTTTGCGCTCTAATACCTATAACCTTCTAATAGAACAATGGTTGTCGGCAAAGGAAACCGTGACACACAATAACTCACATTTTGACTTTAATGCCTTTCATTGCCAGGTATTTTTTTTTGTTTAACGCGTTGTATATTGCGTACACTAGATGGAAGAAGATGCGACATTACAGTGTCTCTGTGTAATCAGAATTGTCATTGTTTAGGTGCAATTGTTATTTTAAATCCAATAAGCGGGTTCTTATCCATTATCTGGATTTTGGGGGTTCTATTATTTGTAATAGGTATCGAAATGATTGTCAGTCACATATTCACACATCAAAAGTCTCGTTTTGCAGGGATAGCTTTGGGTATAGCTGTAATCATACTTGCAGTTATTGTAGTAGCGTTCCCATTGGTCACCTCAATAATTGTGACAACCTTATTTGGGGTCGCTTTACTATTTAGTGGTGTTTCAAAGATAATTCACGGTGTGAACGATAAGCAAAGGAACAGATGGAACAGGGGATTTAGTGTGGCAACTGGGGTGTTTTAGATCCTCTTGGCAATTATGATACTAGTTTTCCCTGTGTTTGGCATCGCGTTTGCAGGTTTATTAATAGGTATTTCACTGCTTATAACAGGAATTCAAATGATTTCATCGGGGGTTTCAGGAAAGATGATGAATAACAGCATGAAAGATTTAAGGTAATCGATACTAAAAACAAATTTCAGCTGCACTTTTTTTTATGAGCTAACAGTAAATTCCCCTAGATACTCAAAGTGGCAGAAAATGATACTGGCATCACAGTAATGGTGAAGCATGTAAATGTATTATATTGATGATGTAATTTTTCTAAGTTTGAAAGAACCTATAGAGTATCAAAAGGAGTTATCAGAAGGTGTTTTGTGATGCATTAATGCATATTCTCAAGATCGGAGAATTGTATACAAAGTGCCTATTTCAAGAAAAGCAGTATGGGAAAAGCCATGCAGCAGATTAATGACAGAACGGAAGAGTTACAGCATGCTTTTCGTCAAACAGATCAAACACAATCAATGGCGATTGGACAAAGTGTTAGATTTTAGAGGAGTCCCCTTGGACATAAATCCATATCATGGGTTACAAATTATGGATATTGTTAAAGTAAATTCTAACATCATTATCTTTTTTTAGTTATTTTTGGGATCCATTAAAGGCAAACTAAATGAAAATGTCGCGCCTTTGCCATCATCATTGTTTTTTGCCCATATCCTTCCGCCATGGGCTTCTACAATGTTTTTGCAAATAAACAAGCCAAGGCCAGTTCCCTTTTCTGATTTGGTGGCAAATTTGGTAAACAACTTGGGCAGTATTTCCGTGTGAATGCCCCTTCCATTATCCTTTATTGTTATAACTGCGTATTTTTGGCAATTTATAACTTCTCTTTTTATTTCCATTTCTATCATCTCACCCTCATTTGTGAATTTAAATGCGTTATCCAATAAATTGGAAATAACCTGAGACACCATTGATCTATCAACCTCGGCTAAAAAGGAATCATTACTGCCATTTTTGTTTAATTGCGAAAAGTCTAGCCTGGAGGTATATCTTTTTTCATTGTTTAAATGGCGTTTGTATTCACCCTCAATGTCGTTAATCACATGTTTTTCATAATCCATCATATGCTCAAGTAAAAACAGTCTCAAATCAAAGGCCTCTTTATGAAGGCTCAAAGAATTTGTTTCAATCCGCGTAATGTCTAAAACATTGGTTGTCAATGACATCAGTTTTTTTGTGTTTCTTATAATGGTATCGACATACCCAATAATTTGGCTTTTGTTTATCACGACATCTTGGGAACCTCCCGATTCATTTTGGATTATGATTGATTTGAGCATTTCAGATATTGCAAGTATTGGTTGAATTGGGTTCCTCAATTCGTGTGCCGCAATATGGATAAAGTCTTTCTGCAGTATTTCGCTTTTCTTTAGTTGTTGGAATAACTCGGTTTGTTCCCACAAGTTTTCAAATATTGATACATAGGATAACACACCCGCCTTACTGTTGGAATAGGTCGATAATCCTACTGCCTCATGAAAAGTTTCTTTTGTATCATCCCTAAGTTCCATTACCAAGGATACTTTTTTGTCAACTATGAGGATGGTGGACCTTGCCTCTAATAACGTTTGGATATACCGGACTTGAACGTTGTTGTTGTTGTTGTTGTTGTTTCCATTGCTAATTAAATAATTGTGTCTTTCCAAGTTTTCAATTAATTCTGCAGTGTTTTTGCTTTTAGGAACCAGCAGCCTCACTTTTACGCATCTGTCTTTTGCTGCGCTGGTTATCGAATCAATCAGTCCTATTTTGTGCTGCCTCAGAAAAGCGTTGGTGGTAGGTAGCATGAGCATAATCTCCTGATTTGCGGAATTCAACAGGTCCAAATACGTATTTTCGGCGCTAGTTGACCTTGAGATTACATCCACCATTTCAGCATCAAGTCCCCTTTCAATGTCCTCTATGATGTCTATCGCATCTATGCCGTTTTTCCACAGTTCCTCAAATACCGTTTTGTACTGAGTAATGTAGAGTCCATCATTACTTGAAAATAGGCTGTTAATGGTTTTTCTGTCTTCCTTGCGATCGATTATTTCAGCATTTGAGAAGAAAACTTTGTCAGTTACCAGAAAGTTTAATGGTGGCAGGTTTCTTACGCTTCTAATCTTAATCCCAATGTCCAAGAATAGTTTGGCTAACCCAGCATCCTCTTTGCAGCTTATGTTTGTAATCCACCTAACACCATCGTGGTATTCCCCGTCATACTTATCCATTATTTCTTGATATACCCAAAAAAAAGAATTGTGCACTATCTTTAGCAAACCAGTGTCTGAGCAAACCAATATTTCATCACTGCTTTTACCTAGCGACCTTATCTTATTGGCTATGTCCTCTGCATCATCCAAGACTTTGGTTTCTATTCGCTCAGTACCAGCCTCAATCTCCCCTATCCTTTGTGATGCGGATAGGGCATTGTCCCATAAAGTTTTGAAGACAAATTGCTGGTGTTCCACTAATTCCTTTACGTTACTATGGATAAGGTGGGAAACAGGTTTGGCTTCTTGCAAATTGGCTGTAGCTATATACTCCTTCTCGGTTACAGCCATTCCCCCTTTGGCATTGTCCATGTGACGTAGCTCTGCTATTTTCATTAGCTCTTTACAATAGTTGATGTTGTGTTTTGTAATTTCGGAGATGTATCTAATGTTGACTCCCCTATCATGCGCGTTTCTAAAACCTTTTCTTATCTGTTCTATACCCATTGCTATTGTAGGGCCATTAGAATCCGCATAATTGTCCCATCGATTTCTTGCATTGTCTAGTGCTTGCAAAATTAATTTCGTAGTGTTATCCCCACCGTAGACAACATTGGTTTTTTCCTTTGATGTGGCATGGTTATTTTCATCTGTGTCACCATTTGGACCCAGAGTTGCAGTGTAACGACCTTCATTATTGTTTTTTATATGTAAATTTTTACCCCTTTCAATGGGTTCTAAGGATGATGTATCACATCCATTGTCAAGATCATCATGGGTTTTTTCCCCCTCGATATTGATTTTAAAGTTCAATACCTAACAATACCATTAAATATCCATACGATATAAGCATACCTGTTTTTGCAACCTTTCCTAAAAAAAACCACATTTAATTAATTTATTACACAAAACCAATAAAAAAACAGTACAATCCAATCACCGCCAAATGCTCTCCAATACGTGGAATAAGTTGTTAAAATATAATCAAGGTAATATACCATATGAGAGATTTCCATTAAAAAAAGGTAAATACGTTGTTTTGTCATTACAAACTCTTAAAAAAATGGAAAGATCACCAGATGAAAAACTCATTTATCCCTTCATTGAAAATTCCCATGCTTCCTTTCGTCTTATTATTATTTGCAAATTAAAAGAGGACTAGGTCATTAGAAATTGCTGAGGCCATTGTTGTATTTTTTCTTGATGGGTCATAGTTTAATACCCATTTTCATCGTATAGCGGATTGTCCGTTATTCATTTGATAAAGGTATTGCGTTACCCACTTTTGCGTTGCATGGTTTTCCGTTTCTACACCTACACTTCATTTTTTTTCATCCATTCATTAAATTTTTTGCCATCTAACAGAAACAAACCACCCAGTCTTATAACAATAGGGAGATGGTATCGGTATCGGATTCATAAATCCTAAAGAAAGTATTTTTGACGATTTTGGCAAGAAAACTTTTTGTACCCTAAATTGCTTTCATGCACATGGCGTTAGCCGAAATAGACAGTTTATCCATAACATTGTTGATGGACAATTATACCGACAGATTGCTACCGTCATCATACCCGGCGAGTCGCAATCCAATGATAAAAAATGAGCAATTTCTTCCTCCCCCAGTTGCAGAACATGGTTTTTCGGCTCTGGTCAGAGCTGTGTGTTATGGCAATAGCGAAGGAGAAAATAAAAGTCAAACCTGTACAGAAATCATAAATCTTTTTGATTGTGGAACCAGTGAAAATGGTGTTGTGCACAACGCAGACATATTAGGAATAAACTTCAACTCCATAAATTCCATCATATTCAGTCATGGGCATTTTGATCACTTTACTGGTCTTTTGAACATACTCAAAAGAATCGATAAACCCATTAGGATGATTTGTCACCCTGATGCGTTCTTAAGGAGATGGATAATACTTCCCACCGGCAAGGACAAAGCAAAAATGCCTGTCCTAGATAAAGAGGAATTGCAAAGACAGGGAGTAATCATAACAGCAAAGAAAACCCCAAGCATAGTTTCCGGGGACAATACAGAGGAACCCCAATATTTGTTAAACAGCGATAAGAATACCTCGGCACCAAAACTACTAGTTACTGGCCAGATTCCCCGAAATACCCCCTACGAAAAAGGGTTTCCACTGCAGTACAAGGAAGATCCTATCAGTGGTAACCTGATTCCTGATCCCTTGGTAAATGATGACCAAGCCATTGTTGCAAATCTTAGAGATAAAGGTTTGGTAGTCATTAGCGGTTGCGCACATGCAGGCATCATTAACACAGTCAACTATGCCAAATCCCTTACCGGAATCAACAAGATATTTGCCATTGTAGGTGGTTTTCACCTAACTGGTGGAGGAATTTATGAGGAGGCCATAGAACCAACAATATCCGAATTGAAAAGGATGGACCCTAGGTACCTGATTCCCTGCCATTGTACAGGATGGAGGGCTACAAGCAGAATTATTCAAGAACTAGGGGAAAAATTCCTGCAGCCAATTACATGCACCACTTTTACATTCGATTCGACCATTTGATGTAATGGTATTGTGTGAACGCAAAGTGGGTGATTCAACTGAATCATTTTATCTGTTGGTACCTATATCCACTATAGGCAAGCACGAATAAGAACTTTGTAAATGAACTGGCACATTGGACTAATTCCCATAACAGTCCCCTTTAAGAGATTATGTTTTTTTGATACGGTAATTCTAGGCCAAGGTTTTGAGTTTTCGTTGTCTAGTTAACCTTGTTGCTATTGTTTAACAATTTTTGATTTGACGTGCCAAACAGATTCATTCAAAATGAAGCGGTGGTTGCGTATTTATTATGTATTTTATAATGCTAGCAAACGCTTTGATAGAATTCAACAATTTTACGTCCCTATCCATAAAATCACATATGGCAATATAATTGGCAAAACTCTCAAGTTTAACGCATTTTAGCCCTAAAGAATAAAAACAAGGTCATTACGTAGCAATGGACCAACTAATTGTCATCGCTTCAACTGGTCACCAATTTATATACTTTTTATATCTAATATTCAGGTGCAAAAACAAAATGTTGCCCTTGTTACTGGTAGCTCAAGCGGCATAGGATATGAAACATCCCTCCTGTTAGCCAAAAGTGGATTTCACACGTATGCTTCCATGCGTAACCTTGAAAAATCCAAAAGCATAGCAGAAATAGCCGATACGGAAAAACTGCCATTGGAAATCATTCAGATTGACGTCAACGATGACAGGTCCGTCAAAGAGGCAATTGACAAAATAGTAGCTGAAGGCAATGGAATCGATGTATTGGTAAACAATGCAGGGTATGGGCTTTTTGGATCTCTGGAGGATTTATCGATAGAAGAGATTAAAGCACAATTTGAGACAAACTTTTTTGGCGTAATACGGGTAACGCAGAGAGTTCTTCCAATCATGAGAAAGCAAAACAGTGGGACAATAGTAAATTTAAGTTCTGTTGGAGGTCGCATCGGTGTTCCTGTTTTGTCTGCATATCAAAGCACAAAGTTCGCATTAGAAGGTTTAAGTGAATCGTTATCATACGAACTGGAGCCCTTTGGAATCAGAGTGGTTATAGTTGAACCTGGGTTTATCAGGACAAATATAATGAACTCAAGCATTATGGCAAAAAAAGCTGTAGACAGAGAATCACCATACTTTTCGCTGATGCAAAAGGTAGAGAACCACTTTAAATCCATGATGGACAATCCTTCAACTTCCCAACCAGAAGAAGTGGCAAACGTTATACTACATGCCATAACGTCTGAAAACCCACAACTGAGATATACTGCAGGCAATGACGCTGCTACTGTAATGCAGGCAAAGAAAACCATGTCAGATTCGGAGTTTGGCAATTTAATAAAGCAACAGTTTCTATAACAATGGCTCCGATCCAAACTCTTTTACCAATCACGGCGATTTTGAAGAATGGGCAATACACACCAATATCAAAATAATGCATATTGCCAAACAACCCTCATTGATAAATGAGCACAACCTATACCCGTAATTAATCTGGAGCATCCGATAAAACGATTTGGCAAGAACACTGACACACGCCAGAACAAAAATTATCGAGTAGACATATTGAATACTTTAAGGTTCAAATTACACTATACCTTGAATCCATCTTCAAATATTGGTATATGGCTCTTTGATAAAATTATGTGACAAAACTCAGGGTCTTTAGAGTTTTTGCCGCTCATCACAATATAGGAAAAAACATGATCTCATCTAGTTTGGCGATATCTTAAGTAGTGTCGTTGTGGTAATAGCAGTCACATCAATCAACATATTAATGAGGTGATTGCAATTGAAAAGGGGTTTATTAGATATGTTGGTCGGTACAGTTGAAGGGCCGCCCAACAACAACAACATACAGCAATCTAGTAAACCCCATACGCAATTTATTATAATTAATAGATATAACAGGCCCACAAGTATCATGTTTCGATCTTTTGTTATTGTTCTTCCTGACAGGCCTCTTAGAGCCTATCCCAAAATTATCTTTCTGCAGGTGATGATACAGCATGAGAACTGTACCAACCCGAGATAGTTCTCTGCTTTCTTTTCATACCTTGTGTACAGTTTCCTGAATCGG
>JBBJMN010000019.1:0-27611 GCA_037720485.1 Candidatus Nitrosocosmicus sp. | reverse complement strand
CTCACCTTTGAGAATAATTTTTCTTTTTCTTTTTCTGAGGAAGGTTTGTAATCTAAAAAGTATATTTCAATGAAATCTTTAACCATATCCTCAGATATATTCTCAGGCATCTTTGTTATTTTATCCATTGCTATAGGGAAAGGTATTTTATAGTATAGTTTGTCATCGTTTACCAATTTACCATGCTGTCGCAATGCTTTGTAGGTTTCACCTATTACTTTACCCTCGGTTAAAAGTGATTTTAAATTATATAATGTATTTTTATCGTAATCCTCGAAAGCAGTTGCAAAACCAATCACCTTTACATCATTATTTTTAAATCGTTCATAAAGGGAAATCGCTTGAGGTAGCCCATATAGAAAGCAACCCGGGCAATTCACCTGAAATACCTCCAAAACAACAACATTACCTCGTAGTTTTTCAATATTGGTGGGAATACCTTGAACCCATTCAGATATTTTTATGTTGGGAGATTGTGTACCTATTTCGGCAAACATTTTAAATCAGATTTCAAATTCAAAAGGATTATTTAAATTATGTTAAGTTAATAAAAATTTGATAAGCTTTTGATTAAAGTTAAGAAGAGCTCTCTTTAACTTGAACTTCTTTTGAATATCTTTCAATTTCCTCTTCAGAAAGCATTTTTAGTGTTTTGGTTGTAGAATCAATAACAGCTAACCTTATATGTTTAGAACCAGTTTTTTCCTCACTTACAGTAAAAATAGACTCTATAGCCAATATACAGGCTTTTTCCAATGACAAGTCATCCCTATAGTTTTTTTCTAAAAACTCAGTTACCTGTTCGCTTCCAGCACCGATTGCTACTGCATCATAGCCAATGTATGTACCACTTGGATCGGTTAGAAACAAACCAAGACCATTTTTGTCTACTCCCGCCATAATCATAGCTACACCAAACGGCCTAGCGCCACCATATTGTGTGTATTGTTGTGCCAAATCTGCTAGATTTTTAGCTACACCTTCTACATCAACGGGTTCATCATAAATTAACCTGTTACTCTGAGCAAAAAATCTAGCATGATCAACTTGCATCCGTGCATCAGGGATATAACCTGCTGCGGCAAGACCAATGTGATCATCAATTTGAAATATTTTTTGAGTAACATTTGATACTTGTAATTTTCTTGTTTTTTCTTCAACTGCCAAAATAACACCCTCTGTACTTTTTATTCCTAATGCTAAAGTACCTCTTCTAACAGTTTCAATTGCATACTCTACCTGATATAATCGGCCATCAGGAGAAAATATTGTAATTCCTCTATCATAACCTGCTGCGGCTGGTAACAAATCATCTATTTTACTTTCAAAACTTTATTTATAGTTACCTTATTCAAAATAAGATTCAGGGCGATAGAACAAAAATGTTTTTATTTGCCTTAACAATATGTAATGAAGGTTTTTGATTTTAGAGGAGGTCATCTTTAAAGGTCATCCAAATGTACAATCTTTGCATGCAAGAACAATAGAAATAACAAAGGATAAAGACTTGACCCTAAATGGGGATTGCATCATAGGGATAAATGCAAATAAAGCTTGTAAAGACCTAGATTTAGGGATAAAGAAAAGGATAAAGAAAAAGGATTCACTGATAGAAATATGTCTAATAGTGGAACCTTATAGTTTCACAATTAAGGGTTTTGGAGACGGCAATCTCATTTTAACGAATGAAGACGACATTGTTTTAAGAAAAAGCAAATTCATTTGTGATCGAACTCTTTCCATTAATTGCAATTTCAGCTCTTTAGAAATACCAAGAGAGATTATCAATTCCTTAAAGGACCCATCAAAAACAGGCATAATGCAAATAAAGGTAGAGTGAGCAAAATAACAAACACTAATCTTGTCTACAGTTAAAAATCATTTATTTTGAAATCAGTATTCGTTATCCTCTCAAATGCTTCAATATACCTATCAGATATTTTTTTAACGATATTAGTTGGTAAATGGGGTGGTATTGGCTTTATGCCTTGTTTTGAATAGTCATCTATAGTTTTTTTAAATCCTGCTTCGACTAGCCAATCTCTAAGTATTTGTTTATCAAAACTGTCTTGTAATACTCCTGGGCGATATTTATCCATATCCCACAGTCTGTATTCATCAGGCCCAAGAGAATCAACTAACAAAACCTCGTTAGATATGGGGTCCTTCCCGAACTCAAATTTTACATCCGCCAAAATAAAATTGGATAATTGAATTATTTTATCCATTTGATTGTAAAGATCGATGGAAAGAGATTTAATCTTTTTAATTTCATCCTCATGGACCATACCATTTTCTATGGCTTGTTCTTCAGTTATTGGAACATCATGTTCATCTGATTTGGTGGTGGGATCAAAGATTAGACATGGCAGCTTAGAGCCGATAACAAATTCCCCATTATCAATTAAAGTAATTAATTCATTTGGGATATTGTAATACTTTTTTTCTTTGATGCGAGAGTATAAACTTCCGTACAAATATCCTCTGATTATGCTTTCTATTGGAAATACGGATAGTTCCCTAACCAAAATCTTATCCTTATCAATCCTCTTTATAAAATGATTATTGATATTTAAAGAAGAAAACCAAAAGACAGCGAAATCACACAGCACTTTACCTTTATAAGGTATTGTATCACTCATTACAACATCAAAAGCAGAAACTCGGTCTGTAAAATGAAAAATCAAATTGTCTTTATCTAGTTTATATATATCTTTTACCTTTCCTTTTTTTATTAATTTCAATATTTTATGTAGATAAAAATCTAATAATTATATATTTGGCTAATTGTCATTACCATTCAAAACCTCAAAAAATAGTATATAAATTAAACTCAATTTTGTACAAAATATTTTTTTACAAAGTAATTATATGCTATAATTGGATAAAGGACATAAGTCAACACATCTATCTGGAATCCGGTCTGATCACTGTTTCCCATAGTTAGAGATGCCCATTTTTTACCTTCAACATAACAAACAAATAAAAAAATATTCAGTCAATTTGAAAGAACCTAAAAGCCATGCTTTAGCAATAAATCAAACAATTCAGGTAAATGAGAAAATAACATCCGTATTTGAACAAGTGCATCAGAAGCAGATGTTAGGTTATATTTTATACAAGGATTATTCTGTATCGTTTTATATGATGATACCTGTGAGTTTCCAATGACTTTATTTTCATCAGCAATAATTGGCATATATCTAGATATATAAAAAAATAACACTTTATCAATCACAAACATACTCTATTAGTAGCATATTTTGATGTTTTGTGAGATGAGCATTCTAGTATCTTTTTTATGTAAATATAGTAACTTCGACGTTAATGTAAAGACAAAGCATATTGATTTAATTTATATTATCTTGTTTACAACATTATTATACTATTTGTGTTGTGATCCCTATAGAAAATAAGGCGTAACTGTGTTCCCGGTTACAAAATATATTCTTTAGGACTGCTGTCACAATACAAATAGTATTATGGAAATACATTTAAGGACTATATATGCATCATAGTTTTCACAATTCCAATAATTTTACGAATATTATGACATGTCAATTAAAATCAATCATATAAACATAATGCACCTTATTAAAGATAAAAAATTTATTTATAGACTTAAATCCAATTATAAACATAATTAACAAGAAAATCAACATGGGGAAGTTATGCGACCTGCTTTTAGAGTTAGACTCCGATGAAGGGATAAGAATAGATAACCCTAAAAGTGAGAAAAAAATTTATATAAATCGAAATTTGCTTGGAATCTACAATATTCTGATCAGAACAAAGAAGGAGAAAAAAGAACACAAAGGCAAAGCGGAAAATAACAATAGCAACACCTCAGATGGAGAATATTTGGAAGAAATTCATAACTATGAGAATGCATCAGATGTTTTAGAATTTCTAAAACAAAACATAGATAAACCTAGTATTTGGCTATATTAATCACAAATGATTAGGAATTAGATGAAAAGAATAACCCCCATATCTTTAAGTGATTTTACGATAGCACCGATAAGTTTAAATCAATACAGATTTTATCCATCTTTTTATCTAATTAGCAAAATAATGAATGAACCATAAAATAAGATGTTTGTTTTTTTATTAAAAAACAGTTTTAAAATCAATAATCAGTTATATCACCTCATGTTGATTCATTCCATTTATAATAAACCGTGCCGGCTTTGCATGTTACAAACAGATTGGATGGGGAATATGTAGATTCCACCTCCATTTCAGATAAAAAACGCTCAATCTCAATTTCATCCTCAGAGGATTTTGAAAAAATATTAACAATCTCTTCTTTAGAAAACTCCATACCACGGTTTTTTTTAAAATAAAAATAAAAATCTGATTTATCAATCATGTCCATATGTCACATATTATATAACAGGTATTGGAAATTTAAATATATATTTGACTAGCACCATATTAAAGAAAAGATTTTATAAAAAATTATGCTATACAAGGTTGAATTATTGAAATATACACTATTTGGATTTTTATTGATTCTTTTTATAATAATACTATCTTTAAACTACAAGAATACTATTCAAATTAATGGCACATTAGACAAAATCGATATGGATAATCCTGTAGTGGAACCATATCGTGAAAACTATAAATCAAATATTAACGATACATTTTCTATCGAGGGAGCATTAATTTCAACCATCGTACAGAATTTATCATCGTTTTACCCCAATGTTCATAATTACACCGAGGAAAAACAGACACTTGGCTCACCACAGTCAAAAATGCCCACAAACAATAAAACTAATGATGAAACAGATTTTGGATCACAGCCCGATGGATTACAAGAACAACAACAACAAACATTATATCCAATTCCAAAGCCAATTTTGCAAAACACTGCTAACACAGAACCAAATGTCTCAGAGACATTCTCGGATAATTTAGTCTCAATGCTATCAGGAATAATATTAGAATCCATTCATACAGGCAATCCTACAATCAATAATGAAACCATACAACCAGATTCAGACAACAAAAACAATAAAGAAGACACAATTTTGGTATCTGGAAAGTGGAAATTGGATGTTGAAAATAGCAATATCACCGGCTTCAATACCAGATTTGTGATGATCACATCTAACGGATCAGGATTCCATTGGCATTCAATGGACAACCTAAAGACAAGCGAAAAGCTTTTTTTGGGAAAGGATGACAGTGCAACAATAAATGGAAAGTTGGATTTCCTTACTGGCAACAATACAACAAAACAACCAATAGACATACTATTGGCTATTAATAATTTAGAACTTATCCAAATAACCCTGTTAAGTAAAGATATTTCAAGCCATTTTTACGGATTTCCAATATATGGTACTATAGACTCAATAAAAATCAAAAATTAGTTTTTTGGTTTCTTCTTTTTTATTTGTTTTATAATCGGCATTGTAATTGCTCCTTCGGATGCAGATTTAACCAGTGTGGCATCTTTAGATAATGCACCTGTTTTGTATCGTATTTTAATGGTTTTTAATTTTTTTAATCGTTTTGAAAATTCTTTATTAGATATTTTTAGGTCTACGGTTCCGTCCACTAGGTCTATTTTTATCTTATCGCCACTTTTAATCAATGATATTGGCCCACCACTCATGGCTTCTGGAGAAACATGCCCTATCATGAAACCTCTTGTTGCCCCAGAAAAACGGCCATCAGTTAACATAGCAACCTTTTCGCCCAAGCCCTGGCCAACTATAGCAGCAGTAACAGCCAACATCTCCCTCATTCCAGGTCCACCCTTTGGGCCTTCGTATCGTATTACAACAACATCGCCTTCAACAATTTCCCCATTTGAAATGGATTCAAATGCAGAATCTTCAGAATCAAAAACTTTGGCATTGCCTACGAATTTATCAGACTTTAGACCTGCTATCTTAACTACAGCACCATCGGGTGCCAAATTGCCAAACAATATCTTTAATGTCCCCTGGTCATGAATTGGATTTTCCACAGTCTTGAGGATTTTATTATACTCATTTTCATAGTTTTTAGCATATGCAGTAGATTTTGTAAAACTAAATGATTCTAAATTTTCTTTTAATGTATTTCCGGTGACTGTCAACACATCCCCATTGATTATTCCCTTATCAAGAAGGGATTTCAGAACTACAGGAACACCACCAATGTTATCAAGATCCAGCATAACATAATCACCTCCAGGTCTCATGTTGGCAATGTGTGGTGTTTTTTTTCTTATTATTTCAAAATCCTTAATGTCCAATTTTACGCCTGCCTCTCGTGACAACGCCAATAGGTGTAAAACAGCATTGGTTGAGCCACCTATAGCGTTGGCTATAACAATGGCATTTTCAAATGATTCATATTTCAATATATCGCGAGGCCTTATGTTGTTCTCTATAAGATAGTTTATAGATTTTCCAGTGTCATAACAAATCTTGTATCTCGCTTCACTTTCTGCAGTTGGAGTTGCACTGCCGGGCAACGACATACCTATTGCTTCGCTAATTGATGCCATAGTGTTGGCCGTATACATACCGGCACATGACCCTGCTGATGGACAAGCAACATTCTCAAGGCTAGTTAACTGTTCAAGACTCATCTTGCCTGCATCAAAAGTTCCAACTGCCTCATAAACATCTTGAACAGTAACAGGTTTACCATTCCAATTACCAGGCAGTATAGTACCTCCATATACAAAAATTGAAGGAAGGTTAAGCCTAGCCATAGCCATTAGTGTTCCGGGCAAACTTTTATCGCATCCAGATATCCCAACTATGGCATCATATTGGTGAGCGCGAACCATTATCTCTATAGAGTCTGCAATTATCTCTCTACTCACAAGAGAGGATTTCATACCCTCATGACCCATAGCAATACCATCAGAAACCGATATGGTGGTAAACTCCCGTGGGGTGTTTCCTGAATCTTTGACACCCTCCTTTGCTTTTTGAGCTAGTTTTCCTAAATGTATATTGCATGGAGTAGCTTCGTTACAAGTGCTAGAAACAGCCACAAAAGGTTTACTTAAATCCTCATCCGTGAGTCCCATCGCTTTATACATTGCCCTATGAGGGGCTTTTGACGGCCCTTCCACTGTTTTTCTGCTTGGTAAAACCATTATATGCTTATTTGAAATAAAATTATAAAATAAAAACTTATTCTATTTTGATTATTCAAGATTTGCCATTATTTTTATAGAGTCTAAACCCTCGAATTTAAAAATAGTTTCACACATGCCACACTCTATACTGTTATTATGAAGTTCACTTGTTTGTATTTCATTTAAGTATTCACACTTTGGACATGGAAATGAAAAACTTACAGTGAAATTCTCTAACTCTATTGCTTCGCCCATATACTGTAAAAAATTTTCGAGCTATTTAAAATGAACTATAACAAACAAAGAAAACATTACAAAGCATGTGATAACAATTCAAACAGAAAATTAAATATCCAATACGGTTAATTATTCATCGTAGATGCATAAAACCAATGAGAGATGTATATTTTGTAAAATAATCAATAAAAGCATTCCTAATGCAATAGTTTACGAAGATGATAAGTTTTTAGTGTTTTTAGACCGATATCCAATCAACTATGGTCACACATTAGTAATCCCCAAGGATCATTTTGATAACATATTGGAAATGCCAATAAACCTGGTTGGTGAGATTCACTCACTTGTTCCCCAAATAGCAAAGGCGGTTATAACAACAATAGGTGGGAATGGGTTTAACGTTAGCCAAAATAACGGCAAATCTGCCAATCAAATCATACCCCATGTTCATGTTCACATTGTGCCCAGGTTTCTTGCTGAAAAAATAAAAGGTCAATGGCCAACGAGAAGAATCGCGAATATTGAGGACCTAAAAAACTTGGCAGAGAGAATAAAGACGAATATTCGCAACATAGAATAAAATTTTGAAAAAACATGAGTTCGAGTAAAAGAAAAATAACCATAGGCATCCCAACATTCAATGAAGAGAACAACATTTCGAATTTTGTAGAATCATTAAAGAAACAAGATTTGCACCCAAACGTTATTGAAAAAATTTTGTTTATAGACGATTCAGGGGATAACACACCAAATCTAATTAACAGCTGAAATCAGAGAACCCGGGCTTGAGAATAGAGTTACACCACAACAACAAAAGAATGGGCGCAAGTAACGCATGGAATACCATTTTTAAAAAGTCAGACGGCGAAGTAATTGTTTTGCTGGATGCAGACATAGAATTGGGAAAAAACTGCATCCGTAATTTATCAAATAAAATAAATGAAACCACAGGTCTCTGCGCATCAAATACTGTTCCAATTATTCAAAAAAATAACATATATTCTAAAGCATCTGCTTTTATTGCATTTTGGCTGAGATCCCTCAGGTTACACCAAGTATCAAAATACACAACAATGGGTAGAGCATTAGCATTATATTCCAAAGACGTCCAAGATATAGAAATTCCCACTGACATTATTGCCATTGATTTGTATATTCAATGCAAAATACTTGAAAAACACAAAAACGTGGTCTATGACGATGAGGCAATAATTTACTTTAAGACACCTTTAACCAAAACAGATTTTCTAAGTCAGGTAACAAGAGCTATAATTGGTCACAGGCAAATAAAAGAACATACAAAAAACCTTTCTTTAGAAATATCTTTTATCACACTATTGAAGGAATTTCTAAAAAAATCGATTCAATATCCTGGTTATTCATGGGCATTGATTTTATGTTATACCATGTTGCCTTATAGCTATTTTAGGAACAAAGAAAAGGTATCCTATCTATGGGAAACGGCGACAAGTACTAAAAAATAAGCAAATAGACATGGTATTTTTTTGATTGAGGTCCCAATCCAGTTGCAGATGTGTTGGATCCCTATTTTAGAAAATTTCTGTCTGAAGTTTGAGCAGAATTGTCTAAGATATAAGAATAGCAATCAAGCAAATCTCTAATCTAAGGGGGAACAATTACAGGGTGTATACCTAGCTTTTTACAATTGTGGTGTATGACCTGGATAAACGAGGGAATATACTTGGCGTCATCATAATCCCAATCACCAATTTCATTATTTTTCCGAATGCCAGGATATTTCAGCAGTTGTGCCATTCTGAATCCTTTGGCACATTTGTCAATTGATACGTCCGATTTTTTAACCATAACGGCAAACTCCCTATTATCCATGGCATTAGATAATCCCATTTTGGTCTCCCCATCCCTGATTGCATTGATACAGTGACTGTTGATAGACCGGCTTCCTTTGCAATCCTGTGCCTAGTCAACCCCCTTTAGATATTATTGTATAGCTAAGGATTTTTGTTGCTGTTTTAGATTTGATAAAGGCTGCACAAATAACATATCCTAATAGAACCCCTATAAAGAATTTAAAAAACCCTCAATTTAGCCAAACTATGTCTATACAGAGTGAATGATTTATTAAATAAACAATATAAAAAACACATAACAATAATAATAAAAAACATTATAATGTGAAAAAAAATCTGTGTGGGCATTATTGCATCTGAATAAAAACTTTACAAAGGTATTTTTTAGTCAAATAACTAAGCGAAAAAATATCTATCATTGCAATGGTTCCCACTTTTTAGGCTTTGCACCTTTCACCTATTTATTTTATCTAAACCAAAGCTTTAACGCTTAGAATCACCCTTTCGACTAAAACAAAGCCTTTTCAACAACCAGTAAGCCCAAAAATAAAAAAATTTGCCTCATTCACATGCAATTAATGCACCAAGGGTCATGAGCAGGAAATTCGGAATCTGTTTTGTTAATAGATACAAAGTTACCCTGGAAGTGAGTTTGTTTATCTCAATGGTAATATTCCATCTAAAACATAAATATGATCAACTTAATGCAAAATTATCTCGCAATGCCGATAATGTAACAGCTTAGAATATCTTAGTTGGTCAAGTCCCTAGTCTACCCAATCCGTAATGGATTTGCCCCTATCCTTTTCCCGGCATCTTTGTTATATCAGGGTTATTCAAAAAACATGCTGCAAATGCTATTACCGGTATTTCAATTCAGAATAAAGCTTCAGAAAATATTGATGTTCCTCAAACAATCTCCGGGGTCAATGCAGTAAATAAAATAATTGAATAAACATATGAGGTAAAAGACAAGAATACATTCTCTCCTATTTTGTTTCATTCTGCCATGCATGTGTCTTAGATATGTAGTTAAAGATCATCATCATTTCACTCATTGCATTTGTATCCACAATTTAAGTTATATGTCAAAATGATTGCCGGTTTTAATTTTACCTAGGAATTGCATCATTGAAGTCACTAATTCGATTGAGCAATAATTAAAGAATACTTGTTGAGAAAATGTCGAATTAGAAAGTTAAGTATAGACACAAGGATAAAAGTAATGCCATTATATCTATTAAAAATAAAGCAGGCGAGTCATTAGCATTGACTATTGCCAATAATGTTATACCATAATCATTCAAAGAATATGAAAAAAGGGTTCTCTTTATGCCTATTGGAAATGACAACAAGCAATAAAAAATAAAAATATCATTATTATAAAAGCATTCAACATGAGAAACATATCATTATGCTTCATCGTATTCGTGATTGCAATGTCATTATTTGTTTCACATTCCACAAAATCAGACAGTGTTGCAATAAACACTGTCAACGCACAAAATTGGAGTCTTGCAGAAATGGAACAAACCAAATCAACACAAAATGATACTGGATCAACTTTGCTATTAGTAACAAAAGTTGTTAGATGCGTCTCTGAATTAGGAATTCCATCAGACGAAGCGGTTTGTAAATTTGTTTTGGATAATGTATTGCCAAGCCAATTTACAATGACCGTTACAGGAAACAAATCCAATCCACCATCATTTCAAGGTACAGTTAATGGAACTATTGTATCAATACACCTTGGAAATTATACTGTAACCGAGAATCTTTTTGATACAAGAAATATTGAAAACCTACTAGGGGAAACAACCACTGGATCGGTATCAACAATTGTATTAGGAGATTGTATTGGACAATCTAACTACATGGGCGTCTTTCAAAACGCAACAGGAACAATAGCCAGTGGAGACGGTCAAAAATGTGAAATTACCAATACGATAGAGATAACATCAGGAGAAACATCTTAGGATCGATAATTTTCACCTTTGATGCGAATACAAGACAAAAAATTGAGATGGGGCATAAAAATCAAAGAATAGGAACCATCCACCATGCTTTTCAACTATCAAAAAATATCAACAAGTCTCAAATGATTTTCATTTAATGAAGAAAAACCATTTTATAATTTGGTTTGTTTGTACCGTGAAGATCATGTAAAGTACAAAAATAAAATCAAACAATCTTAATATAGTGCTTTCTCTATCGAAATTAAAATATATTTAACTTTATCGTTTGATTTTGAAACTTTAAAGGGGACTATTTCTCAAACTATCTCATGGTCAAAAGGGTTTTACCTTCTTGTAATGTATGTGGTGCATCTGTTATCGATTTTGTTGAACCAGAAGTGGCAAAAGAGGGGGCAAGTCAAAGAAGGAAAATATGTCAATAACCTATGGGTATGCAATGATTGCCTAAATAAATGAGTTTAATCAAAAATATACATCAAAAAAGTTGGGACAGTTAATAAGGTTCGGTTTTTTTTATTAGGTAGTGCTTTTTTATTTTAATTTTTTGCAATAGATAATAAATCTCTCAAAGAAATCAATGTCATAATTACTTTTGTAATTATCATCATTTAACAATGGATGCAAATCTACAGAACCGTCAACAAAAAATTGGACATATTTATGTTTATTGTAATCAATCAAAGTACCCAAGATAAGGTAAACAGAGTCATAAAGCATCTGATTATTTATGCAATCGAGATAACAAACCTGCAGCAAAGGTTCACTGTAAAATGTGTTTTTACCATCCAGGATATTGATTATTGACAATCCACAAATTTTGCTGTTCTTATCCACTATAAGAACAAGTTTTTTTTTATCTATCAGATTGCAAATACAATCAAAGGTATTTTCCAACTTAAAGAACCGCCATTCATTGAAATACCTATTGTTCTTTTCTAAATGAATTTGCGAATTATTCAAGTAATCATATACAAGTTGCAGGTCACCTAGGCAAGCATATTTTAAAACCAGAGGCGAGTTTGCAAATTTCAATTTTTTTTTTAATTTTACATTATAGTAGGCATAGATACAGTTTTGAGAAAAACCCTGTTTTTCAAATATCTTTCTTGAGTTTACATTGCTTTGTGCTATCGATGCACAAGATTCACCCAACCCGTTCTCAATCCCATATTTTACCATATATTGTAAAAGATGTGTACCTATTCCTTTGTTTCGATAAAGTTTATCGACCCTTATTCCCTCGATCCATAATAAATCGTTTTGGCATACACTAATGTGCGCTATGGCAACTGGATTATAATTTGGCGTTCTCGAGTCAGGATTATCCACTACTAGCAGTACGCCGGAAGTATCGGTTAACCAAAAATCCCATACTGTTCCTATGTAATCACCCCATTCAAAAGTATCTTTGCAAAACTTTAGAACAACATATTTATCCAAAGATTGTGCCTTCCGGATACGCAATTAAAATCATCACTCCCAATGGAAGATTAAGTCTTTTGGAATGTTTTATTGTTGGAGTTAACTGTTCTCCTACTGACCGGGTTTTTTCCAATATATTCTATTTATAGTCCCGCACACCTCACATTTCAAAGTCGTAGGTATAGTATTTCTATCAGGATACCTCGATGATTTTTTGTGAGTGCTATTAGGTGGAAAGGCATTGTAGGATTCACCGCACTTTGGACAAGCAAAAAGCCCCATTACACTAAAATCTTTAACACAATATGTAAATGTTTATATCTGAATTGCTTTTTTTTGTTTAGATGAGTATTATCATTTCGCAACAGAATTTTAAATAACTATATTTTCTAGATAAATGCGCCAATTAAAGTAATAATTATATAACACAAAATTAAGGAACATACCTGTTAATCCACGTAATTTACATCAGTATCAAGGTTCGTTGTAAAAGTAATATATGCATCAAATGATCCATTCTCAAAATTGGATGGAATGATACGGTTGTCGTCGTCGTTAAGATAAATCAATGGTGTCATACTTGACTTTAAATAATAATATTTTCAGTTTTTTTAATTCAGAACCGAAAGGTTTTTGATTTCCAATTTAAATCTGTCTTTTGTTGCCATTGTCAATCATCTCATATTGGCGCAAAAATTATGAAATCCCTCATTAAATTCAGTACATTATTTCCGTGGACCTTTTCAACCTCCAATATATGGTTAGAATACCTTACCCTTGTTCAAGATGCTTTTGAACAAGAACATATCCATTATCTGCGAAGGTTTACTCCATTAATAGGATTCCAATATAATATGATTATAAATACAGAGAGATGCTTGGCATATAGTGGGACTATATTATATGTGAATCCAGACTAAAGAGATGTCATGGTAATTATTGTATTTATGTTTAATTTCCTTTTGAATAAAATCATATATCGAAGATAACTTATTATTTTGAAAGTACAACAATAAGCAAAGTCACAACACCAAGGGATCCGAACAATATCAGAGTTGTTTTCCACATTCCACTGTTAGCTTTTTCGCCGATATCCCACATCCCTCCTCTTAAATCATTATTTTTGTTATACCAGTTTTTAATTTCATTGTAACTATAGTATCTAGTATAATCTGCTGAGGGAGTCCAATTTGTTCTAAAATTATATACACTGTCACCCTTATCTCTCAAAAATAATGAGTCATATTTTTTTCTAGAGCCTTCGTCAGATAAAACCTCATAAGCTTCCACAATCTTTAAGAATTTTTCTTTGGAATCAGAGCTTTTGTTTTTATCAGGATGGTATTTTAATGCAAGTATTCTAAAAGATTTTTTTATTTCATCACGGCTAGCTTCCTGGTTAATTTGTAGAATATCATAGTAGGAAGGGGACAACAATATACATCTATCAATACAAACTAAAAATTAAATATTTTTGTGTTGCAGTTACTGATTTGCCAACAATATAAAAAATTCAAATACCAACAAAAGAGATAATAAACACTAGCAATTGAAGTTTTCTATAAAAAAAAGGATAATTTCAGATATCAAAAACAGGTATATGAAGTTCCAAGACATTTCATTGGAAAACAAACCCCCTTCAGAAATAGATAACGAGGAAAACAATGGGGAGATAAAAAAAACAGCGGATAACAACACTGTTGAAACAAACAAGTCAGAATTTTTAGGAAATAGTTCCAGATTGGAAACAAATGAAGAGTTTCAAGTGAGCAAGGATCCAAAAGAGGAAGATGAAGAAGTTACCTGCCATCATTGTAAAGAAAAAATAGATGAAGAGTGGAAAGAACCACATTGGAAATGGAACCTGGATAAAAATACAAAATTTTGCATGAAATGCTATGGAACTAAAGAAATAGAGTATGAAAAACTGATGAACTATTGCGTTGTTTGCAGTTCCAAACTAAAGTTTATTCGCTATAACCCTAAACCAGAATGGAAGTTAAGAGGCCAATTGTGTAGAGTGTGTTGGGACTCTCAAAACCGCAAACATAAAGGAGACAAATAAAGAATTGGCATCAGCTGATGCAGATGTATATTTAAGAAAAGGTATAAAATCTAAACGATATCTCTAAATAGCCATTTTTTAAGTTATCGCCAAATCATTGATAAAACACCAAGGCCCGTGATGCATAGGCCAGCATATGACAGATGTGGAATACCCATTAATCCTGAACCTATAGCAATTCCAATACCAGATATAGCCATCAATAATTCACCTTTTCTTCTATTATCTAAGTGCAAAGTTATCATATTTTATAAAATGGTAATTTATTATAGTTTTGTATCGGTTGGTTCAAAAACCAGATTTGAATAACCATTGCACTAAGATAATTTTTTTTATTTTAGTATAAGGCAGAGTAAACAGTTGCCAAATCATACAGATACTTTTAATTTAACAGAGAATTCTCTTTCATCAATAACCTTAAATTAAAGATACAATAACCATTATACTCTAGCAATAGAAAGGTAAGGATGGATTTTTACAGTATGTAAATCGTTATATCAAATTGTCAATTTTTATTACCTTATCTATATAAATATATTTTACCTTGAATTATGCTAGTTGACAAAGAAAAGAGGGGGAACTCTCAACTCTTATCGTATAAATAATATCAAAGATAATTATCATATGAATGACAATAATGGAGATATTAAGACTTCTTCACTACAACCACAGATAAAAGAAAAAGGAGACAAGGCTGTGAAGCAATGGTTAGCAGATAGGCTGAGAAACAAACTTCAAAGGGCATCCATATTGTCTTTGCAGAGCCACAAACCAATAATATTATATAGAAAAGACATTGAAGAATCCGAAAATGCCGTTGAAGAGGAAATCAGTTACGTAACAGGAAAACATGTTGTTCAGTTTATGTATTCATTTGGCGGATTTATTCCATCCAATTTTCAAACTATTGAAGTATTTACTTTGGATAAGTTTGCAAAATGGATTGTGCAGGAACAGCAAAAAGATTTGCTTTTGCAATGTATTGATAATTTAGAACTAAAGTAACAAGATTCAAATCTTCTCTATTTTATAACACTTAATCTTCATCCAAGTATAAAACAAATAAAATACAATCACTCACATAATAGCATTGAAAACCATGATGGAAATATAAAATAGTTTATTGATGCAAAGGCATCATTTTTTTCATGAATAATTTAAATGATCATACTAGTTAGACAGAACATGGTTACGATTCTATAATCGGAATTTTAAGCTTAAATTCCATTTGAATGCAGTATATAAATATCAGGTAATAAATTTTATAGAAAAATATAATATATTAATCACAGATAGGAATTAAGGTATGAAGGTGTTGATAGCTGAAGATGATTCCGATATTGCACTTATGTATGAAATGGGTTTGGACAAAAAGAACTATTATGTTACAATTACATCAAATGGAGAGGAGTGTCTTAAAGCATACAACGAAGAATTACACAAGATAACATTTGATGACAATATACCAAATTCGTGCAATTGCTCTTTAGCAAATAACCCACCTTTCGATATCGTACTTTTGGATTATAGTATGCCCCAAATTAACGGACTTGAAGTAGCAAAGGAGATTTTATCCATAAATCCCCATCAGAGAATAATATTTGTATCTGCGTATGTTAAGGAAACACTAGAGGAATCAATAAAGTGTTTAAATCAGGTTGTCGAACTAATGCAAAAGCCATTTACACTTGAAAAACTGATAAACACATTGGAAGATAATGAGGCATACAAAGAGCTATACAAGCTTAACGTAGATATCGATATAATAAAAGCAATAACACCCACTCACGAACAAGTGATGGACTTGTTAGACAAAGTCAGAAAGATAGAAAAAGCAAGAACTTTTTGAAACATAACTAAACTGCAGGTTTTACCTGATTGTATGATAAATTAGATGGTTGATTCTCTTCAATTAATTGAGGCTGTTTGCATCAATCTAAGAGACCGTAGATAGTGGAAAATCCACCATACAAAACTAAAAATAAAAAAAATTCAGGCTAAAATACTACAGATGAATAAGACCACCCGAGCCTGCAGTGTGTGGAGATTGACCTGGAAAGCTTCTCCTAAAGTGCCCAGAAGGTCTTTTGGATATTAGTTCTATAAACCATGCTTCATGCTCTATCTCTTCTTGCATTATTCTTTGCGCAATATCATAGGTTCTAGGATCCTTTCCTGATGTCATATCACAAACCTCACCCCATGACCTAATGGCACATTGCTCTGCCTCCAACAGAACTTTAATGATTGATGAAATGTCCTTCCAATTGTCTGGCAGATAAGCATCGGGACAACCAGCTTGAGTTGCAAAATCTCTAATGTCACGTGGTAGACTTCCCCCCAATTCATATAATCTTGGGACCATAGCTTCAAAGTGATTCCTATCCTCTATCCTAGCATCCTCAACTATTTCCTTAATGCCTTCACCATCAAGACCGGTACAATGCATTCTCAATATGGTATAGTAGTAGTAGGTTGTAAATTCAGCACCCACACCCTTTGTTATTAACTCTTTTAATCTTTCGATGTTAACTCCATTTTTTTCTAATACCTCTAATGCAACTATGTTTGGGATTTTATCGTCGTTTACTGTTCCCACAGATGAAACCTTATCGTTATTGGTTGTTCCTGCTGCTGAAGCATTATCGTCTTTAACATTAATACTCATTAGAAAATCTAAATCATTATACTTATAAAAATTTTATTATAACAGACGAATTTATAAATTTCCTATCATGACCAATAAGCAATTACATACAGAGACTAAAATCAATGATATTGGCTGTTAGAGCAGATTAAACAATTAGCAAATAACGATAAAAAATGTTAATAAAGACTAAATAATTACAGTAAAAAATAAAATCCGCTTTTTAGACATAGTCAATCACAATGAAATGACAATAGATTACAACCACCATATGAACAAAATAAGGTTTGATTAATGTGATTATGATTATTGCACATAAAACGTGGGTAAAAAGCAGCAGTATTTCTATGAATCCAAGGCTACCATAACATTTAGAAGTTTACTTTAAAATATCTTCATCTGTTTCAAATCCTTCCCTATCAATTAATTGTTTAAGACAAATTGTAAAACCAATGTGTGAGCAATCATCTGTTATACATCTTTTACAAAGCGGAACCCCATCGACAATGTCCACCAATATTTCAGAATTTAAGCACCTGTCAAAAAGTTTAACTTGCGTAACATAGGGAAAATTTATGTGTTTTAGGATTAGCGGTGGATTGTGGGTATAATTATCCTCAGCAGCAATAAAGGACTTGCAATTCATCCATTTTAAAAATGCAAATGTTCCCTCGTCAAGGCTTTCACATTTTTCTGCTTTTACCTGTAGATTATTATTTCTGATTTTGTCTTTTCTAGACATTATCTTTCTAATTATAACTTCATTCAGTTCGATGAGATATAAAGGTTCGTTAAATAGGTTCTGTAAAATATTCACTCTGTGTGTTTTCAGAACTAAAAGAATAAACGGAGTATACAATATATAAAACATGCATATCCATGAGAGAGCCACCACTACAATAAAGAAAACAATATCTACAATTGACAGAACCTATAAAAGCAGAACCATCTAAATCCTCAAATGCAGAAGAAATAAAACAGCATACAAAGAGAAGGTACGCCTCATGTTGTTAAATCAAATCCATAGTCTAGCCACTTATTATCAACCAATCTTTTTGTTTCTTCATCAACTTTCACCTCTTCTTGAATTTCTCTTTGATAACCCTCTTCTTTCCACTTTGTAGTGGCATCGATACCCATTTTAGATCCAAGGTTAACAAAAGGGGATGCCGGATCAAGAGTATCTGTAGGTGTGTTTTCTATTATAACAGTATCTCGCTTAGGATCGGCTCTAGTGGTGATAGCCCATATAACCTCATCCATGTTATGGACATTTATATCGTAATCAACTACAACAAATATTTTGGTTAACGATAGCTGTCCCATGCCCCATAGTCCCATCATTACTTTTTTAGCCTGGCCGGGATATCTTTTTCTAATAGAGAAAATAGCAAGACCTTGGAACCACCCTGCTGGTGGCATTGAATAATCAACCACCTCAGGCTGAAACATTTGAACTAATGGAAGGAAGGACCTCTCAATAACTTTACCAAAAAAAGCGTCTTCAAGAATAGGCTTCCCAACCACAGTTGTCAAATAAATAGGTTTTTCTTTTTGCATAATTCCAGTTAATGTAAATGTTGGAAATAGATCAGGTGGCGTATAGTATCCAGTATGATCGCCAAAAGGACCCTCTGTTTCAAGATTATTCGGGTCAACTGTCCCCTCAAAAACTATTTCTGCATTTGCCGGAACCTCTAGGTCAACAGTAGAGCATTTTACAAGTTTTATGCCTTTTTTTCGTGATATGCCTGCAAATAGAAACTTATCCATCCCTTCTGGAACAGGAGCAATACTGCTGAATATTGTGCCGGGATCGGAACCAATTACCACCGCAACTTCTATGGGTTTCTGTGAATCTTTCATTATCTCATAGTGCTGGGCTCCACGCTTGTGCGTCTGCCAATGCATTATCGCCTTCCTTTCATTGAGAATTTGGATTCGGTATAAGCCAATGTTTCTTATGTCAGTTTCTGGATGCTTTGTTATTGTCATTCCGAAAGTAATGAATCGACCTGCATCCTTTGTAAATGACTTCAGAATAGGAAATTTGTCAAAAGATGGGTTGGTCGTGTTAATTTTTTCCTGTACAGGACCCTTATCGATAGTTTTTGGCCCATATTCAGATATCTCTGAAAGCTTTGGGAGCATTCTAAGTTTGTTAAGTACCCCACTTGGCATCTTTAGTTTAGTTAAATCTACTATTCTCTTTCCGATATCCGAAAAATCTTTGATATCCAATGCTATTTGCAATCTATTTAGGGAGCCAAATGCATTACCGAGAATCGGAATGTCATATCCTTTGACATTTTCAAACAAAATAGCAGGGCTTTTTCCAGAATACATCATTCGTCTCATTATTTCAGCCACCTCTAACTCGGAATTTACTTCGATATTTACTCGCTTTAGTTCGCCAAAAGAATCAATTGCATTAATGTATTCTAACAAGTTATCAAAAGCCATACATCAAATTCTAATATTCCTTATTTAATTTTATTACCGAGTGATAATAAAACGCAAAAAATAGCTTTTGATAACAAGCTATTTCAAAAAAATTTTGAATCGAGTTTATTTGTTTGTTTGTTTTTTCGTAGTGTTGGTTAAACTGGTTTTGATTATTGGCCAGTAGCATTTGACATGTTCATATCTAATGTTGAACCGCCATCAGTTGGTAATGTTTCGTTCATTGTTACACTGCCATTTACGCCTACTCCACTTTGGCTACCGGTGTTATTCAGGTTAGTTGTGTTAGTCAAATCCATGGTCATGTTATCTTGTGCGAATGCTGCTGGTGATGACATTCCCACGACAAAGGAAACAGCTGCTACGATACTTACGATTGCAATTAAGTTTAATTTATACATGCATCTATAGTTAGATTTTACTGGTATATAAGACCTTTGAAATTATGTGTAAGATTTTACACATATTGTTTGAATAAGCAATAAAATTACAATGATGATTAAATAAAAAATATAGTTTATGCTAAACTATTGTAAAAAAAGGTTTTTTGTTTGTTTTTTCGTAGTGTTGGTTAAACTGGTTTTGATTATTGGCCAGTCATGCTAGATGCATTTGACATATTTGACATTGAGGTCATATTGTCATCCATTGTCATTGTTGCGTTGTCACCTGTCATACCGCCCATTGAACTCATATTGTCATCCATGTTCATGGTCATGTTATCTTGTGCGAATGCTGCTGGTGATGACATTCCCACGACAAAGGAAACAGCTGCTACGATACTTACGATTGCAATTAAGTTTAATTTATACATGCATCTATAGTTAGATTTTACTGGTATATAAGACCTTTGAAATTATGTGTAAGATTTTACACATATTGTTTGAATAAGCAATAAAATTACAATGATGATTAAATAAAAAATATAGTTTATGCTAAACTATTGTAAAAAAAGGTTTTTTGTTTGTTTTTTCGTAGTGTTGGTTAAACTGGTTTTGATTATTGGCCAGTCATGCTAGATGCATTTGACATATTTGACATTGAGGTCATATTGTCATCCATTGTCATTGTTGCGTTGTCACCTGTCATACCGCCCATTGAACTCATATTGTCATCCATGTTCATGGTCATGTTATCTTGTGCGAATGCTGCTGGTGATGACATTCCCACGACAAAGGAAACAGCTGCTACGATACTTACGATTGCAATTAAGTTTAATTTATACATGCATCTATAGTTAGATTTTACTGGTATATAAGATCTGCAAATATTTTGTATTTTATTGTATTTTTTATTGCAGTGAATCGTAAAAAACATCATGATTTGCAAACGGTTTTAATAAAAAATAAATTATTTGTGTAGTTTCAATAGGTTGGCTTTGTTTTTGTTTATCAATGGAATAATCTTTTCTGTTATCACCTGATGAAAGTTATTAGTTTCGGGATCAAAAGACAATAACAAAACATATGACAATACGCTATACTCATCTGTGATTGGAATCGTGGCCCTCATTAGTTTTTCGTATTTGGAGCTTGCATACTGAATCTTTCCCAGCATATACTCCCAACGCAATCGTGTAAATTGCCTTGTAGCGGCAGTGATTGCGTACTGAGCTCTTTCCTCAGGGCTTAGTAACGGATTCAGACCGGGTCTTTCAGATATCGACATTAGCTTGCCATCCTCATCCGCTATCCCAGCAAACCTAATTGCCTTGTCTAGGCCTATAACCTGCTTACAAAACACATTGAACGCCCCTTCTACTTCTTCTTCTCCTCTATTCATTATAGTTATTCACCTTTCATTCAAAATCAAACTACCCAATATATTAATATAAATAAAAAAAGAGGATTTCATCTACCAGGAATAAACAAATCGCAAGTGTCTTTATCAAGTATTCTATAGCATGAATCTAAAAAGTCTTTAAAAGATTCGTTTGGGATTGGAGGAATATCAAATGGTGGATTTAGTTCTCGCAATCCATCATGTTTGTTACCCAAATTGAGTTGGCTATTACTAGTTTCAGTTAAAGTTAAATTCTTTGTCATTGTTGTGCCATCTCTAACTATAGTAATAACTACATCATCCCCACTAATTTTTGTAGAGAGATACTCTTTGATTTCCTGGTTGTTTCTTACAGTGCTGTTATCGATTTTTATTATAACATCCCCACCTAATTCAATTTGTGTTCCGTTGATTTCGGCAATGATATAACCCCCTCGCAAACCAGCTTTTGTTGCAGGGCTTTGGTCCAATACCCCGGTTATTAGGAAACCAGTGGGTGTAGTTAGGTTGATTAGTTTTGCTATTTCAGGGGTGACATCAAGTCCGATTACTCCAATTGAGGGTGGCATGGAAATAACGCTAGCATTGATTTGTGGACGAGCGGCCAATTCAAGGGTTAGCGCTTTGGATTGATTTCCTTCCCTCAATACAGTAAGAGAAACGTTATCGCCTACCTCCTTATAGGTTTCCAAATAAGACAATACATCATCAACTTTTCTTACAGTGCTGTTATCGATTTTTATTATAACATCCCCACCTAATTCCACAGGTTCGCCGTTGATTTGATACGTAGTGTTACCCTCCATAACCCCGGCTATGGATGCGGGGCTGTTTTCTGTAACATTAACAACAAGAAAGCCAGATGACTGTGAAAGATTCATTAGTTTTGCTATTTCAGGGGTGACATCAAACCCATTTACTCCCAAAAAGGGGTGTTCATAGGTCTTTCCTTCCAACAATTTTGGAATAATTTTAGTTAGCATGTTTGAAGGTATCGCAAAACCTATTCCGGAATATGCACCCGTATTTGAAAAAATTGCACTATTGATTCCTATAACCTGACCTTTCATGTTTAACAATGGACCACCAGAATTTCCAGGGTTTATGGCAGCATCAGTTTGTATGATATTTGGTATAGAAAATGAGGGAGTAGGGGCAACAGATGGGTTATTTTGGTTTCTAAATGGCGGTGTTGGGGGATTATCATCTTCAGACCCTGCGGGGATTAACCTACCAAGACCACTGACAATACCATCCGTCAAAGAGCCAGATAAACCAAAGGGATTTCCAACTGCAGCGACTTTCTCCCCAATTCTCAGACTAGTAGAGTTTCCAAGTTCCAATGGAACTAATTTGGAGAGAACATCGTTATTTTTATCCAAATTCAGTTTTATAACCGCCAAGTCAGCATATGGATCAGAATTTGTTACATTTGCCTCATAAGAGTCACCATCCAAAAAAGTAACATAGACGGTATTGTTTTTTGCTCCTGCAACAACATGATAGTTTGTTACAATATGGCCCTCCTTATCATAAACAAATCCCGAGCCTAAACGAGAACCGGCTATTTCGCTTTTTTGCTGTAGATCTTCAGGATCAGTAATCTGTACCACAGATTTCTTGACATAGTTAAACAGGTCTGGCAATGAGGACGAATAATCTTGAGATACACCCAAACCACCAGCGTTGGTTTCTTTTAGAGATGCCTTTGAGTTGTTGAAAGTACTTGTAATATTATCATCCACACTAGTAGACGAGTTGGGATTCTGTCCATATACTACATTATAAAATGAGAAACCACTCAAAACCAAAAAAGATGTTGTAAAAAAGATTGTTAATATAAAAAGTTTTCTTTGATCATTGTTCCTATCAATCAAAGCATTTTTTTTCGTTTTCATTTATTAGATAATATTTAATTTAAGTCAATTTAAATATTTCACATCTACCGTAAATTAAAATTTTTGATTGATATAATTATAAAATGAACTTATTGTGATTTTTTGTGCTTCAGACTGTATTGAGCCTGGACGCAATGATCTTATTCTTTTTATGGCACTATAAGCATCCAACCCGTCTTTTTTGATAATATAGGCAGCCAACACAGTTCCAGTCCTTCCCTTTCCGGCAGCACAATGTACAACTACGGGTTTTTCATTATTTATTTGGTTTTCAATATAATCAACCACCTCAGAAAGTTCATCGACCGTAGGTGAGTTGTAATCATCCGTCTTTAAGAAAAAACTATCAAGCGTAAAGTTCATTGAGTGAACTTTTTTTAGCCATGCATCAGGTAATGGTATCTCCCTTACAGTCACAATTGTTTTTATGTTATTTTTTACAAGCCACAATAAATGATCATATGATGAGGGCAACCCACTCCCGGCTAATTTTTCATGTAAAACCCAGCTAAAGTTTGTAGGCCTGTCTACTATTCGCCCATGGAATCTTCTGTAAACCTCCCCAATTCTTGTCAATTATCTCACCCTGATTGATCAGCAACAATATGCAATAATATTGTTATTTGTTTTTCCATGTTATGTTTGAATATACAAGGTCAGGAGTCAGTTTTTTAAATGGAATACCATTGCCTTCATAAAATTTCGTAAACCACTCATAAAGATGCAACCTAAGCGCCTGGATATAAACAAGCAATCCCTCCATCATCATTACCCCAATATTGCCCAAGAGAACCATAAATATAGCTAAACCAATATTTCCTTGCTCCAAATAGAACTCAACCCCCCCATTGGTTGTTGCCATCAATGCAACGTGAACCAAAAGCATAATTCCAATTCTAGAATAACTAATGGTATTAGCAAACAGTTCTACCAGCCTTATAAGCATCACCTCAATTACAGTCATAAACATCTCTTCACCCAAACTACCATGAAAATGTAGTTTGCCTCTTTTTACGCCAATTGGAACAGCTATAATCTGAACAACCATGGTAGCAATTAATATTGGTGCTGCAATTTTAGCTACAGTCTCCACAGTTACCCAATCACCAAATATATTAGAGTAAAATGGTGAGGGGTTTTTATTTTCAAACATACCTAAAACCTGATAGTTGGCCCCAACGGCAGCTAACAAGATAGAGATGATAGAAAAATACATTATCAATGTTGGAAGTCGCTGAGAAACAACCTCGAATGTCCTTCCTTCTTTTAATCCCTTGTAGATGTTTAAAGATAAAGCGCTCGCTAAATGTATTATGCCTATATTAATTGAAATGGTTAATATAGTCATTACATTCTCTTGAGTGAATTCAACGGCATTTAAAAATCCTATAAACCCAATGGACCTTAACGCTTCGGCTCCAGGAAGCTCCAATATGTGAAAACCAAAAAACTCTCCAACAAGCAAACCCACTACCATGGCAGATAATCCGCTTGCCAGCAACAAGGTTCCCCACCTTTGAATTGTACCAATACCTCGTATTCTAAATACTGCACCTAAACCTGCAATCACCGCACCTTGACCTAAGTCACCGAACATCAATCCATACAAAACAGGAAAGATAAACGCGATCATCGGAGAAGGATCAAACTCATCGTTTTTAGGGTAGCCCTGAGTTAGCGTTATTGGCTCAAAGGATCTGAAATATTTTTTATTTGCAAATAATGACGGAATTAATTTATGCTCTTGCTTTTTGCCATCATCAGCACTGCTTTGTGAAGTGTATTTTGGATTATCCAGTAAAACATCCCCAACATCAAACTCGTCATTTTTGGGAAAATTGGGATTGACTTCTCCATGGACATCAGGTATGATGTTCTCAAATGTAGAGTACCATGTTTTGGTAACTTCTTCAAACTCATTCGACACGTCTGTAGGTATGAATCCCCGTATGATTGCAAAATTCTTTAATCCGCCAGGTTTCCTAAATGCCTCAAGAACCTCCTTACAGTATAGTGAGCTTTCACGGAATGCCAGTAAAGTATTTGTAACATCACTTACGTGTTTTTTTAACACCTCATCAATTTCCTTTTTCTTTTTACTTAAAGTATCAAGTTGTGACCTAACTTTTTCATAGGCAGACTTTGGGTTCTGTGGCAAGAATTTTGGAATTGCAAAAGGAGATATATCAAAACTCCTAAGGACTTTATTCACTCTATCCAATTCCTTTGTTGAGCAAAAAATGAAGATAACGGACTTAACGTTATTTACAGGAATTGTTATAAAAGCTAAACCACTTAACGAACGTTCAATCTCGGCAGTATCTGTAGAATCTATCAAATACATGCGCTGTGAAAAAAGAGACCCGTCACGAATATTATCAATATTGATATTTAAATTTGAAACCATTTTTAAGGTATCATAAAAAGATTGTAGCTCATCTATCTCTTTTATTAAAGAAGCACGTTCATTCAATAAGTTTCTGGATTTTTCTAATACATCTCTGGAATCACCATCAATCTTATAAAGCAAAGACTTGATTTCATCAGTATTGAAGTCTTTTTTTGGTTTTTTAGCGCCCTTAGTCAGTGTATCCATTATCCCAATATCAGGTTTAATATTCAAAGAACGTACTATTTCATCAATGGATTGAAATTGTTTTTGAGAGTGCAATAATAAATCATCTAATTCAGGGTTAGAGTAATCTGATGTGGATGACACTGGAATTGGGTGAAACCACTCAAACTCAGCCAATCTACTTACAGCATTTGCTGATTCAGCACGTGGAACAAAGAGTGTAACCTTTGATAATCTAGCTAATCCCACTTCAAATAATAAAAATTTTTACACCTTTAAAATCTTAACTAATTGATAGTCCAAATATAATTAATTGGTAACCAGCTCATCAAATTTTTTTAGAAATAACTCTAATTTTTCTTCTGGAATAACCGCGCCACAAGCTTTATCATGCCCCCCTCCACTGCCATTTAAATCAGAGGTTAATTCATTAACTATTTTCCCTAAATGATAGGAGCAATCTTTTGATCCCCGTATAGACAAAACATAAGAATTAATGTTGTCTTTTAATTTAAAAGCAATACCAACCTGTTTTCCCGATAAACCCAACACAAAGTTTACGATCATACTCGATGCCAGATCAAGATCATGCTGAAGATAAGCAACATTATTCATTTTTATTATCTGGGGTTCAATAACACCCAAAGCATTAGAAATCTTATCTGAAAACTGCTTTACCAAATAAAAACCATTCTTGATTTCATGTGGTAGTTTAAATCTTGAAATCGATTTGGAAACGTATTTTAAAAAATCAATGTTCTTCTGGGAGGAAGAAATTATATAGGACAGGAAACATGACTCCAACATTAAGAATGTTCTATCATATTTACTCACTAAAATACTCGCCATTGGTTTAGATTCCATATAATCGGTTAATGCAGCAGCTGAAGCATAAAACGAGTACTTGCTATTTAATTTGTTTTTACACAAATTATATATCTGGACAGATGTGCATTCTTCAATATTATGAATTAGCCTTACCCCGATTTTTTTTAGGGTATCTTTTATATGATCTTCCAAATAATGATGATCTATGTAAACTATTTGGACATTGTTTGAAATCAAAACCTGAAGTTTTTCGATAAACACATCCTGATTTTTTTTGTTTAAGCCCAAATCACATATAAAAACTCTAGAAAAATTTTTGTTTTTTGAACAGATCGATATTACTATATCGAGAACGTTCAACAAACTGGGATAATCTGCTAAAAAAATATTTTTAACTTTTAAAGCATTTTGTAATAGTGCTGCTGATACTAGCCCGTCGACGTCTTCTTTATGGGATATGCAAATACTTTTCAATATAACGAAACTTTAATAACCGTTTACTATTTAGATGTTCGTTTAGGTTTGATAAATCGCGATTGTCTCATCAATATCAGAGTTGAAACAAATACAGCTATAGAAAAAAAGGCAGAAAAAGCGGTCATAACCCAAATTGAATTACCTTCTGTCACACGATAATTAGATCTTATAGAATATATAAACCAAATCCAAATAGAATAAATAATAACATAATCACAAAAAACTAATTTACAAAATCAGTTTCATTTAAATATTAAAAAAACACAAAACCGTTAAGGCTAAAGCCTAAATGGATAAAGAGACAACACCCATC
>JBBJMN010000018.1:0-27627 GCA_037720485.1 Candidatus Nitrosocosmicus sp. | reverse complement strand
GTGATTATCAAGCAAACCCTTACGAGGCCAATAAATTCTGGTGGTTTTGATGTCCGTAAAACTTGTGAAAGGCTCCAATGGTTAAACGGAATCAAATGCTTTTTTGGTTGACCGTATCTAATTTATCTATTCGCGTGCGATTTAGCTCCCCCATGCGTCTATCATCTATTTCCATCAATCTCGGTCTGCCAACCGTCATTTCGTGTGCAATAGGGGGCAATCAATCGTCTCTGTTTTTTTGGTTGTTTGGGAATCAGAAAAACGTGTGGTGGTTTCGTTACCTTTGTGCCTAGATTGTGTTCCTTATGCCTATTGTACTGCGAAAAGTCTTTTTGATTTGATTTGGCTTGGTTTGGCTGCAAAGCAATAAAGTGTAAATAACCTGGGCCTGCAAACCAAATGTGGAAACATGTTACCACTATTTAGTTAAATAATCCAAAGGGAAACGCTTCTGTCGCCGTTCACAAAATATACAGTGTATTTCAGATGTGTTGCTGCTTGATCTTTTTTATCGTCTCCATGTACAAAAAAAATTGCGGGGCGTGGGCGTTGCCTGGTGTTTTGATGGGTTCAGTAGTTTTATGCCAAAACTTAAAACTTTACCCTGTCGCTGTTTTTCATCATGTTAAAGACGCGGCTCAATGTGTTTTTGGTGGACATGCATGACTCTTTATCGCTGTAGCTGCAGTTTTCTGCTGTTTCATTGCTGCTGCCGCCGCCGCCGCCATTTTTGTTGTAGTCTTTGCTGTTTTTTTTGTGCTGTGCATTGAATGCGCTTTTGAAAATTCCCAAAGCAATCTCCTTTACCACTTGTATCAGACCCAATCGGGCGCCATAAGCTCCTTTTCTGTTGATTAGCCAAAACATTTTGGTTGCATCGTAGCCTGGGGGAAAGATAATCTTTTTTGAGTCTATGGCTTCCTGAGACTAATAATGACCCGCAATGCGTATCCATCCTCTGGATAGCCTGGCTGCCGTTCTGGCAAATTTCGCGCAGGAGGAGCATTTGTCATCGTAAATGAGTAACGGTTGGGAAAAAGATGAGGAAAAGGACATCCTAAGAATGAGTAATGCGGGTCTATCGTAATTAAACCATTCCTTTTTCTCTTGTTCTTCTTCTTCCTCTTGCTTTTTGTTTTAGGGTGGTTGTGCGTGTGTTAGTTTTTTTGATTGACAAAAGAAACTGGATCTTTCCTGACGGAAATCTGTTGCAATGGCTACTACCATTACTAATACTACTGTTGTTGCTAATGGTGCTCTGTGAGCCAATGAAAGTTTGATTTTGTTAAATAACCTTATTATAGAATCTCTGGCAATCTATTGAGGGTGATTTCAATAGCAATATGTTACAGAGCACTTATGACTATATAATTACGATTTGTTATGTTTGGTTGATTATGATGGGTTTTTTTATTGCTATTACAATAGAACTGTTGCTTCTTATCGGGTTGGTGTTTCCTATTCTCATTATTGTGATATTAAATAGGGATAGGAAGATCAGTAAAATAACAAAGTGACTTTTCACCAAGGTATTGTGCCATAAAAAGGGTGATACTTTGGAGTGATAAGGGATTCTAAAATCGAGGTGATGCCATATAATTTGGCTGGCGATTTACTTTTGGATTCCCTATAAAAATGACATTACCACAAAAAGTTATGGTGATTGCAATCTTTGGCGTGGATTGGCGTGACCTTGGAGTTTACAAATTGTAAAGGATTGGGTGCTGCTGCTATTGGTGTTGGTGTGGCATTTCTGCTGTTGTTACCCTTTTTTTGGCCAGTATCAGCGTTATGATTCTTATCCTTTGAGGATCATCTTTGAATTTGTCCAGATAGTGTGACGAAAAATACAGTGGGGCCCCGTCAATGACCTTTGCTACATCAAAGCCAATCAAGCCAAATGTTTCAATAACCCATCTTTTCCAAGACTTGTAGTCTGAAATTGAAACCGGCTCCAAAAGTTCGTCTGTTAGCTCGGTAAGCAGTATGAAATGCCCGCAGGGTCTCATTTTGTCCAATATGGCCCTGTAGAGTGGTGCCCATTTTCGTTGGTGTGTCCTGTCGATGTAGTCTGGATGTGGCAAAACCGATATCACTGTGTCCACCGTCTCGTCAGAAAAGTTTGCAAATACATTTTCAAACTCATCGTTGATAAACCGCACGTTGTCTCTTTTGATTTGGGCGCATGAGTTATGGTATTGGGATTCATCCTTCTCTATTCCTATCAAAAGAACATTATCGTCCATATGGTAAAGGCTTGAGAGATTGTTAAGTAGCCTTCCGTCCCCAGACCCTATTTCAACTATGATTTTGCCGTGACTATGAAACGGTTTGGTGCTATCTCGGTGCATTTGCTTTGATTTGGTTGTTGTGTGGGCGGGGGGGTATATTGTTAACACCTGCTGCAGGCCATCCATGGTCAGATGGCCAAAAAAGGATATTGTGTGTTTTTTGCATTTTTGATAGTTGTTGCTGTTGTTCGCTAAAAGGCCGATATGAAACCGGATCTAAAACAGGCATTGTAGGCAGATCACACACACAGAGGGAGATGTTGACGTCAATTACCTTGTGATGTTTTGCATGTGTCATGCCTTCCTCGCAACGTAATAATAGTTTAAAATGTCGTCTGATACTTCATGTACTTCGATATTTTCATCAAAACCGGCCTCCCTTAATTTTTGCTCCGCCTTTTGCTTTCCCCACATTGCTCCTAGCCCCTCGCCGTCATCAAATGCAAGTGAGACGGCCATGCCATGCATTGTGGAAAATGTGTATAGGGTTGGGGACATCAGGTTGTCCCTGTTTTCCTGGAGATTGCTGGATGATGCGATATCCTGCATGAGGAAAATGCCGTTGTTTTTTAGCGATTTGTGGATTGCCTGCAGAACTTTGGTTGGCTTTGATTGGCCATGTATGCTGCCAAAAGCGGTAACAAACTCAAATTTTGGGGGCTCATCAAAAGACGAGGCGTCCTTAACTTCAAAAAACACATTTGACAGTCCCTTTTGCCTTGATTCTTCTCTCGCGGCCTCTATCCCTTCTTTTGATGTGTCACACCCATAGAATTTGCTGTTGGGGAATGCCTCTGCCATTAGATTGAGTGCGTGCCCTCTGCCGCACCCAACGTCAAGGACACTTATGCCGGATTTTAGTTGGCTTGTTAGACCTTTCACAAGTGGAATGATGTCTGCTAATAACCTGGAGTCGAAGATGCGGGATGTTTCCTCAGCTTGCACTAGCTGAAGCCTTGTGTACTCTGAATGGGGTATCCCACCGCCGTTTTTGAAACACTCTACAATTTTGTCTTCGACATTACCCAAAAGGGAAATGTACTGAAAAAACACTGCGAGGTTGTCTAACGCCGCGGATCTTGCAAGATACTCTGAATGTTCCAGTGGCAAATAATATTTTTGATTTGAGCTGTCATATTCTATTAGTTTCCCCACAACCATGCAGGCAAGCCACTCCTTTACATAGCGTTCATCCAGTTTAGCTGTTTTTGCAATGTGCTCTGATGTTTCTGGGGATGAAAACTTTGATAGGGCGTCAAATAACCCTGTTTTGTGACCTATGCTTATCATCAAAGACAACGCACCGTTGTTCAAAACACCTATCAGCATTTCGGAAAAACCCTTGCCATTTGTATTTTCTAATGTCATAACCTTTGATAAAAATAACCCAATAAAAATTTTAGCGTGCAGGCTGGGCCATTGACTGTCCCATTACGGATAATTGGCTGCTGCTGCCACCGCTGCTGTCACCGCTGAATATGCCAAGAAGGTAACAGTGTGTTTTGGCTTGATCACTTGTTTGCGAAAAGTTATGTTTTTGCTGTTTTGTTTGTTTTTTTTTTTGGCTTTGGCAATGATGGTGCAGGACCACATGGCAGTACGTTGCCTCCTCTTAAGGCCATGAAGTCTACCTGGCAATTAACGCCATGTAAAACAATGGGTGTTTTTTCCAAATTATATTATATATTGGGTTTTATGAATTACTGTGTCTTTGTTTGACATGGTTTTCGTGCTGGCTTTCCCTGGGGCAAAGGAAAATGTTGTTTCCGGTACAAAAATAAAGTTTTATTAATTTAGTTTGCCCTTATGTCATCTGTTGGGATTTATGAAAGGAAGGAAAGGGTTGTTTTTTGATGAGGAATCCGAAATGTTATCTAGGGAGATACCGGCCAGTAGCTTATCCAAAATCAAACTCTCGTTTTCCCTTGATTTTGATATCGGCCAGAGTTATGTTACATCAAAAATAATCGATAGGGATGGCGTTACGAGAAAGCTAAATATTCAGGGGGGGCAAAGAGGCATAAAGTTGCAAAGGGAGTTGTGCCATTTGAGGGAAAATGATGAAGGGATGCCTTCACACGCCTATGTAAAAACAACACTTAGGGATTCCCAAATACTGATACGGAAATTACCCATTATGGGAATTAGCGATTGGTTGTTGATATTTGAGGATGATTTGTTTGTTCTGGCCGTAAAGGATCTGTATGATGAAATTGAACTGCTTGCGTAGCGAAAAGGCCAGCATTCGCATAATTGCTATCTGTTACCCAATTGGGCTAGTATCCCCTTTCCTGTCTTGATAAATTCTCCCTGTTTTTTTCCATGTATTTTTCAACCAGCCTTTTTGGGTCTAGCCCGGCCTCTATGGAAACCTGAATCATAAAGTGCCATATGTCTATTATCTCTCCTTGAACTTTATCAATGTCCGTTTTGGTTTCCTTTTTCCACCATTTCCAGTTTGTTTCCCTCTGCAGCTCTACTGCCTCATGTAAAAGCGCAGTTGAAAGCATAAAGATGCGGTATCCATCAAAAGGCTCCTCTATCTCATACAGGTTTTTCATTTTGTTCACCGAGGCGCTGTTTTCCAGCTGTTTTTTGAAAAGCTCATTTTGTTTGTCAAACAAAATGTCCAGTTTGTCTCCTTCATGTTTGCTGCTGCTCCCGCTGCTGATGCTGTTTTTCTCATCCATGCAGTTTTTTCCGGTTCATTCTTTTTATTCTTATTAGTGTTGCCTTACATAAAATGTCCAGTTTGATTTTTCTGTTATTGCGGTTTTGTTATTGTGCCATATGCCTTTTAAATTGCTTCACGAATATGGCTACATGCTGGGAAAAGATAAATGGTATCGGTGGCCGTCTGTTTCAAAAGTTTCTATCTTGTGTTTTTCATTTTGTTTATCCTTCCGTCTTTTTGAATTGTGTGTGTGTGCGCTATTGTATATGCAGCCGGAATCTTTTCTTTGGTGTCAAAGGGAAAAAAAGTCTTTTTTGGGGTTCTGGATTTCGGACCGATATTTTGCCCTCTTCAACCTTTGCTCCTGCTGGTTTGACTTTGTATAGGGGGGTTATTGATGCTGATTGCCTTGGGATTGCCTTAACTTTGCAAAATCTGGTGAAAGTTAACAAAGTGTTTTGTTTTTGCCTATGCATTTCATGCAATTGGATTTGGTGATCTCCATTCACTGGCTTGACTCTAGCGAACTGGTTGGATACTCTTGCATTTGACTTCACTTGGCGGTTTTATGGATTTTAGGTCAAAATACAGAAAGGGGGGGTAGGAGGGGGGCAATATTGTAAACAAGAGCATAAAGGGGATACACTGTGGCGTATGGGATAATGCGCGAGCTACTGCGATAATTTAAAGAAATTGTTGTACTGCATGGTAAGGGGGGGGGGAGGGTCCATATAAAAGACGGACTGTCAAAAACCTGTCAATCGTGCTTTAAGATTCTTTCCTTCATTTTGATAAACTCTTCTTCTGAAATAACCCCTCTTTCTTTTAGGTCCGCAAGTTTGGTCAATTCTTCTACATTTGATTTCCTTTCTGCATTGGTGTTGTTGTTGTTGTTTCCCATGCCTGCAGCTGCCGCTGCCGCTGCTGTTGCGGGACTAAACCCCAGGTTTGGCCTAATCTGTGTTATTCCGTTTCTTATTATCTCTACCAATTCGTCTGCCTTTTTCTTGGGAATTGCATCAATAACCCCGTTCTCCCCTCTTTCGTCAACATGCAGTCGTTCAATCCCGGGAATTCTGTTGCTTACACTTGGGTTAAACAGACCTGGGGCATTAAAGGTGACTGTAGATGATAGCAATCCTTTCTCAACATGCGCGTTTGTTATGAAGTTATAGGGTATGTCAATTATTTCTGCCTTCAAACCAAGCATCTTTGGGTCTCTTAGTATTATTCTTCTGTCTGTGGCATAGATTGTGTTGGGGGAAAACGCCGACCCACCCGATTTGATTCTGGATTGTGTTGCGACAAGGAGCACCTTTTCATCAGAATTTAGCATATCGGCAATTTTCCTGATCTCGCCTAGCTCGCCACCATCGGTAATATCTGTAATAAATGAATCTTTTTTTGCCATGTCTTTTATATGCATAAATATTGTAATCCGATTTTAAAAAGGTATTCGTTTTGGGGTTTTTGGATATGGAAAAATAATATATGTGTTTAAAGTTACTCCATTGCAATGAGTATAAATGGATTTTTTGCGTATTCGCTAACTGTTTTTTTAGTTTTGTCAGCGATTTTATATGGCGTGCCGTCCTCCGAATTTGGTTTTTTCGGCAATAACAATTCTTTTGCCCAAAGATCAGACACCAAAACTAATGATTCTGGTTTCGGTGCTGCGGGTGCAGCAGCAGCAGCAGCAGCAGCAGCAGCAGCACGCCAGCTTAACACTTATGAGAATAATGAGCTTGGACTCTCCTTAAAGTATCCTTCAACCTTCCTTATAGATGAGAGTAATTTAACAAATCAGACGCTAAAGCAGGTAAGTTTTTTTCCAGCAGATGATGTGGCTGGTTATCCAGAAAGATATATTCAATGGATGGATGTTTTTGTTCAAACTCTAAATGGGTCGCAATATGCCTTATCGCCATCGCCATCGCCTTCACCAGCCCATAATAGCCAAACCAACAATACCGATATCGGAACCTTTATGGTACATCTTGCTAATGACATACAACAGCAAAATGAGGATGTGACGATACTGAATGCATCCACCGATGCTTTGCTTTCAGGACAGCCTGCCTACAAGTTGATAACAAGAAGCTATTTTGAGAATTCCACAACAGATGAGGTTCAGGTTGGAACAATAGTTGACAACACCCTTTATTCTCTGAATTTTGAGGTGGAGTCGGCAAACTACACCAAGTCACTTCCAGTCATTAACGCGATCACCGAGTCTTTTAAAATAAAAACCGCGTCTACTATTGTTGAGGAGATTTTGGACCTGAGCCCTGCTGATGCTGCCGATACTCCTTCACCCACCGCCTCTAATACCGGGGCTTTTCCGTTGTTGCTAGATAGGGTTTTGTCTTCTCTAAAATCCGATCTCCGTATAGATGAGATCACAAATAACTCCAGGGAATTGAAAAACCTGGAAAACTCAATAAATAATCTTTTGGCAGACTCCGAAACGGAGCCAATCAATCCCAAGGCGCCGTTAACTCTGTGGAAAAGGGGTTTAGAGATCTTTTGTCTTCACTTAACCTGTCTGATAACGCAACACAACGGCTGGACACTTCGGAGTTTAACAATTTAATTGGGTCAGTGCGTTCGTTTTCAAACTCTACCGGGTTGTCTGATTCCCCCGCAGTTATCTCTTCACTCCTTTCTAATTTGCTGTCCACCTCCTCTCCCTCAACACACTCCTCCCAATTGTCTGGCTCCGCTGAAAACGCAACAAACAACAACAGAAACCTTGGTGATTACCTGAATTTCAATAGAACAGAAACAGAGTCTGTTGTTAAGCAGTATTTGAATAATGGCACAAAGGACGTGTTGAGGATGTTTGAGTTCCTAACTAGCCGATAGCGGAAACAAAACCGCCGACCATTTTTTTTTCTTTTTTTAAGCAGGATATATAATCATATGAGGTAACGTGGTTTACTTTTTGATTTTTTTCTTTTTGTTTGAAAGATAATCCTTTATCAGTATTTTGTCGATGTCTTTTGGATTTATGTAGATTGACTTTCCACTTACAGACTTGGCTAATTCATTGATAAAATCAAGCAATGTGTCATCTTCACTGACCATTATGGTGTCAATGTTTATGCCCTCGTTGAAAATTTTTTTAGCCTCTTTTATCGTCTGCTCTCCAATATATTGGTCTATTTGCCTGTACCTGTAGCATAAATATACTATCTGTTTATCCTTTATCTCCAGCTTTAGGCTGTTTTGTTTTGAGTAATGTCGGTTTAACTCTTGCTGATCTGGGACATAAAAGTGAGAATAGGGCCTCTGCTTTGATATTTTTTCTCTTTCGTTCGCATTGTCTATAAAGCATGCGCTTGGATGGCCATCGGTAATCATTACAATTCTTTTGTTTTTAGCCCCGTTTTTTTTCAATATTTTTTTTGCAAGCCTGTAAGCTGCCTGGTAGTTTGTGTAGTGTAAAAAATCGGCGTTTGTTTCAAATGTTTTTAGAAAAGGGATGTCAAAGGTGTCTATTTTTGATGCAACCGACCCAAACCCCAACAGATAGATTGAGTCTAACGGGAAGAATTTTTTATTAAGTATGTACAAAGACCACAATGCCCTTTTGGCAGCCTCTATTCTGCTCAAGTCATTGTACATTGATGAGTATTTCATGGTGGAGCTAAGATCAATGCAGTAAACTGTTGCCACCTGGATTTCTTCTATGGTTTCGTATATCTCTAGATCTTCGTAGTCAATGTCCAGTGGGAATTCAACCGGATCGGAGCCCGTTTTTGTTTTTCTTTCTACAAAGTTTCTAATGGTTGAATTGATGTGGATGTTTGATATTTCGTTTCCAAATTCGTATCTTTTGGAGTTTTCTTGCACTGTGTCGCCGCTGCCAGTAAAATGGGTTTCATGCATTCCCAATTTGTCTGCTTTTAATGATTTTATTATATCAGACAGTATCTCTTGTCCAACTCTTAGGAATCCCCTTTTCTTTAGCCATTTGTTTGAGTCAACCAGATACCCTCTTTCTATCAATTGACTTACTATTGGGAGGTTTGATGCTGCAGCTGATGATGTGTTGTTGAAGTTAAAGTTTAACCTAAAGTTACCTTGCTGGGAAACAGAAGAAGGGATTGATGATGATGATGGGTTATTGTCGCTCTCCTGCCTTTGGTTGCTCTGTCTTCTCTTATTCTCTGATGATGATGATGATGATGATGGGGTGCTTAAACTGTGACTGTCTCCGTCTGTCTTTCTTTTCCTCATTACCCTCATCCTCTCTTCTGCTACTAGCTCCTGGATATGGGTTTGAAGGTATTGCTCTAACTCTTGGAGAGACGGTGTGTTTTCTTTTATTGCCCTGTTTCCTAGTGCCTTTAGAATGTCTGGGAAAAATCGTTTCAACAGTTCGTTGTTGTTGCTTTTGATTTTATTGCCCAAATCGTTAAGGTTTAGTTGCTGTTTCCCTCCGTTGTCCTCTTTTTCCATGTTACCATTATCGTCACCATCATTTCCAATGGATCTTGAAAAATAGGTAAATGTTTTATTGTTGGTATTGGAATTCAAATTAGGTTTCCAAGCACTCGAATCTGTTTTCTTTTCTGTCAAGTATTGGGGGGGTGGAAAACCTGAGGTACTCTAATAATAATTCAGTTATTGTTGCTAGGGTCTCTTCTTGTTTGTCAAAACCGCCAATGGTCTCTTTGTTATAGTCAAGATATTCGAGATTTGAGGAAATGTTGGCATTTTGAGCTTTTCTGATGTATTCTGCCTGTTCGCCTTTAATTTTCTCTATAGCTCTGTTAACGATTTTTTTTGTAATCGGAAATTGCTTTAATTGTTCTGAATACAGTAAACTGCCGCCACTACTGTTGCCGTTGTTTAACCCATGAGCGTTGGATTCGGAAGGGGATGAGGTGGAATAGGGGGAATAATTATTCGGTTTCTGTTGATGTTGATGTTGCTGCTTTTGATATTGGTTTTGCATGACGGTAAAAACTTTGTTTTTGAACTCTTTTTTTATGTTCGACCGTTCTTCTGGATCAATAAACTTTGAGAAATATTCCCCTGATATTCCTTTGATGATTTCACTAATTGTGTTGTTTAAGAACTTTATTTTGTTTTCTGTTGTGTCCTCTATCTCATCTAGTTCAAATTTAGATGACTGAAACATACAATAAATGTCCGAAAAGCGGGGAACGGTTGGAACGTCATTGATTACTGACCTCGTTACCTCCACTTCCCCTATTATTATTTCAAGCGAATGAATTGTCGACCGGACACTTACACCCCTTTCATTGTTTATTTCGGGGTTGTTTCTCAGGGACTGGAATATTTTTACAACTGTTTTCAGTATGAATACGGGCAAAAATGTGTTTTTCCTCAATAACATGTCAGTTTCTTGCAATAAAATCAATATTTCATCATCAAGCGTTTTTGGATAATGGGTTTCTATGTGGCTCCTTAAGCGATCTGCCAAAGGTTCGATTATTTTTCCGGAATGTGTGTAGTCTATTGGATTTGCTGTTGCAATAATTTTTACGTCTGGCCTAAAAAATACCGGATAGGCACCTGTTGTAAACCTGCCCTCCTGTAGAACACTTAGCAATGCTACTTGTTTTCGTGGGTCAAGAACGGGTAGCTCATCCAAACATAAAATGCCATAACGGGCCTGTAACAGGTAGCCAGGTGAGTAGGAGTCTATGTCAAATACCCCAATGCCTTTTTTTATCACCTTGACAACATCAATTTGACCGACCAAGTCCTTTACAGATATGTCTGGTGTTGCCAAAATGTATCTGTATCTGGCCTTTCCGTCTACCCATTTAATTTTTGTTTTTAGCTTGTTGTTTTTTATAATCTCCTCACAATCTTTTGAAACAAAAAATTCAGGCAATGCTCTGTGAATATCCTTATCTTGTAAAAGGTTGATAAGTTGGGGATATGGTATTTCGGTTGGAATGTCGTTAGTTATGGTTCCCTCGACTATCGGAATCGGTGAGAGCAGGTTTTCTGACAGTGTTTCAGCTAATTTTGTTTTTCCTTGACCTATGTGGCCAACAAACAATATGTCATGTCCAGCTAATAACGCTCTTTTAACTGCGGGAATGACGGTTTCTCCAAAACCTATTATACCTTTGAATGGGTTTTCGTTGTTTTTGATTTTTGCTATTAAATTTTCTCTTAACTGTATTTTAGTTGGTCGATATTTGTAATTACTTTCTAAAAGTTGTTGTAAAGTCGTTATGTCTTTATAGTTTTCTGGCACTCCGTAATAATCTTGCTTGTAGGAGGGAGCGTTTGAATATGATGATTTAACTAGTTCTAGTATGGAATCGTTGTCAGACAATCTGTATGTTTTTACATTGTTTGGAATTATTTAAAAATCTATGGAATTTAGGTGGCTAATAATCACTCAGATAGAAAAACAAATAAATAAAATGGATATGTATTAGTGGCGGAAAAAAAATAAACAAACGATTGCCTATCTGTTTCTTTTAATTATGTTGCTCCAGATTTTTTTGTATTTCATATACCATATGGCGATAATCATTATGCCAATTATTATCCCAAACAGCGAATAAACATAAAGGTTGGTAACAAGGAAGCAATAGTTTATAAGCCCGACTGATTCCCTTATCTCGTTTTCATTCTGATTCTGTTGGGATTCAGATTGTTGTTGTTGTGTTTGTGCTTGTGTTTGGGCTGTTTTGTTTAGTTTTTGTTCATTTATCAGTGAGTTAATTTTCGATAAGCAATTGCTTCCCTCTATGTTTAAAATGACTGCAAAAATTGAAAATGTGGAAATGAGTATAATGGAAGTTTTTAGATAGTTATTTTTTTTAATGGCATAATAATATCTCCATAGCAACAATTTTCGACATTTGTTTGCGGCAGCGGTTGTTTAAAACGTTTTCTTTATTTTTGTTGTTAGACCATTGTTTTTATGATAAATATAATAAAGTTTTTTCATGTTTTTTATAATATGATGCTTTTTTAACAATTCTCAAAAATGGTAAAATTCAAAAGTTGTTCTCTCACAATAATCATTGTGGTTATGTTGCATTTTAAAACCAAAAATAGTTTTTTACCTTAGGGATAGGCTAAATTGAATGCTTTGGTGTAAAAGGGTTTTCATTAAAAATTTGCAGTATTTGCGGTCTTGAACACTTAAAAAATGTTAAATATCACACCCTAGCCGGTAGGTTTGCTGTATTGTTATAACTGACACAATAAATCTATAGGAGATCTTTATCCAATTTCAAATAATTGTCATATTGCGGATTAAAAATAAACCGCGTTTCTTTTCTTTGCTATTGGTGTGTTTCTGCATGTGCTTTAATGTTCTGTTATGGTAATATGAAATGTTCTTCATTAAAAGAATTAAGTGACATTAAAACATTACAATACTCTATCACATTATATATTATATCTTTGAGAAAACAATGTGTACTGTATTTGGCAACAATTGGTAATTGTTTTTGTTAGGATCCCCTGCCGTGCTTGTGTTCTAGATTAAATTTCTATTGTATAATATACTAAAATCTTTCTAGACACAATAACAGTATCATTGTTATATGTTACCTCAAATAACAATGTTAACTAAAGTTTATTAATATTAAACTTAATGTGATATTATGTCCACAAATCTTTACGTCTTATTTATAGGCGCAATGTTGTTGACCGGGATGGTTATTACTGGTTCTTTGAATATGAACGCGTATGCTAAAAATATAATCGGCAATAATGATGATAATAATCTTAAAGGAACCCCTAATGATGATAGACTTAAAGGTAAAAACGGGGATGATGTGTTCCATGGTTATTCTGGTGCTGACTATTTTGACTGTGGAAAAGGCAAAGATACTATAAAAGATTTTAACCCCTCTGAGGGGGATGAAAAGTCATCCGGCTGCGAAAAGGTTAACTATGTAGGGAAAAACCATGACGATGATGACAAGTCCGACAACAAAGGGAAAAACCATGACGATGATGACAAGTCCGACAACAAAGGCGGCAGCAATTCTGCTGGCCAGGGCACAACCCAACGCCAATACTATGAACAAGACTCTCAGTGTGTGGCTGGAGGAAATATGGAGACTTCTTGCATGAACATTGGTGCTCAAAACCAAGCAAACACCGGAAACAATGCATTAGGACAACAAGGTGGAAGTGGAAAAACGATAAAGGGGAACTCCGCAGGCCAGGGCACAACCCAGGGCAATCATCAAAGCAAGTTTTCAGTGTGTGGCTGGAGGAAATATGGAGACTTTTGCATGAACATTGGTGCTCAAAACCAAGCAAACACCGGAAACAATGCATTAGGACAACAAGGTGGAAGTGGGGACAACAACGGTGATGGCGGAAACCCGTAGGCCAGGGCACAACCCAGGGACAATCATCAAAGCAAGCTCTCAGTGTGTGGCTGGGGGTAGCATAGATGCTTCTGCATGAACATCGGTGCTCAAAACCAAGCAAACACCGGAAACAATGCGGTGCCTCAGATGGTGGAAGTGGGGACAACAACGGTGATGGCGGAAACTCCGCAGGCCAGGCACAACCCAAAGGCAATCATCCGACCAAACTCTCAGTGTGTTTCAGGAGGATGCAATTGTTTCCTGCGATAATGTTGCATTCCAACATATGCAAATAGCGGAAAGAATGCATTAGCAAACCCCCTAACACAATAAATAGTCAATGAGCAGTATAGCCCAAATCGGTCATCTTATTTTTATTGTATTTGATAATTGTATTTTGGACGGGAGGCTTATAAATTGACAAAAACTTTTGCAACTGTTGTATTGTGGGTGCTTGAAATGTCCACCTTTACCTTACCGAGGTTTTCAAATATTAGTATCAAAAACTCTTTGATAAACAATGACCAATTTTCCCCAAGTTTGTGCTGTATCACATATGTGTGTTTTCCATCGTCTTCAATTTTGTGGTCTGAGTTAATTCCAACCACTTTCAGGTATTGTTCCAAAACTTCTAAAGCTGATATTAGGTTGTAATTTTTTTTTATAAGCAAAACGGAATCTTTTAGAAAGACGAATGCTATCTGAGAAAGATCCTTCATTAGGGTATTCCTAAAATTTGAAACATCTTCAATCCCGTTTTCTTTTCCTATTTTTATTGTCTCATCTATAATGCTTGAAAGCAAAATTTTGGGAATTGGTATCATTCCCATTTTGTTTTCGTATCTTTCCCAATTTGAATATCTGCGTAATATTTGGTTAATTAAAACATTTAACGATGTTTCTCTGTATTCTGCCTCTGTTTGCAATTCTTCTATTATGGAGCTTTCAAGCCTGAATGTAATACTTCTTGTCTTGCCGGTTTTGTTTTCACCAACTTTTTCTCCTTTCACCTTTTTCTCCTTGTCCTTCTCTTATTTTTTATTTGTCCTAATAAATTTTTTGTAGTGTTTTGGGATTTCAATCGTTTAAGGGTTATATTGCGTTTCTTTGGAGTGTTTTATTTGCTTATTGGTATTGCTGTGGCAGGACCTGCACTTATTCCATCTATGTGTGGATGCATGTGATTGGCGATTTTCTGGTTTGCTTGCCTAGTCCGATTGGAACTAATGCGGTGGTCTTCTTTTGATTATCTACAAAAAATTATGCCTTGTTGGTTCTCCATTTGATTCTCTAGAAAACTTTTTGAGGTATGATCCGATTCTATTTCCAAGATTATGTATCCATATGCTATCTGTTGAGCTGTTTCGGTGTTTTATTTTGCATTTGTGTTCATTATGGTTTTTTTTCTTATCATTAAAAAAAATGCAAATAGTTTGTACCCGTTATTTTGTCGTACAAAAGGTTCCTAGTGGTGATGGTTTTTGATGTGTATGTGCATTGAGGACTCAGAGAATTTTTTCAAATTATTTTCATCACTGAAAAATTCTTCAGATCTGCCGTGAAACAATAGTTTTTTGTAGATGCAGGCTATCTTGTTTGATAACAGATTGACTGCGTCAAGATCATGAGAAGACCAGATTATTGTAATTCCCTTTTCCTTGTTTAACTTTGTCAGTAGTCTGTAGAATATCTTTAATATGTTGACATCAATGGCTGTTGCGGGCTCGTCTAAAATTAAAAGCTCGGGTTCATGAATTAGTGCCTTGGTTATCATAACTCTTTGCTGTTGCCCGCCAGACAGGTCCCCAATTCTTTTATCCATGTATTCTGAGATGCCTGTTAGTTTTACTAACTCGTTTAATTTCTCCTTGCCGATTTTTTTCCCTATTGTGCCGAGCTGTATTATTTCCTTTACTGTTGCTGGGAACCTTGTGTCAAATTTGTTTGACTGGGGTATGTACCCTATTTTTTTATATATTTCTTTTGACTCTTTTTTTACTTCCTTTCCAAAAACCTTAATTGTCCCGGAATAATCTTTGTTTAAGCCAAGCATGCATTTGAAAAGGGTCGTTTTTCCAGCGCCATTTGGACCTATTATCCCCAAGAAATCTCCTTTCTTTATCTCAAATGACACGTCATCTAAAATTAGATCCGAATTGTTCATCAAATTCAGGTTCTCTATAACGACAACTTTATTGTCGTTCTCATTGGTATTGGTGGCGGAAGAAGAAGAAGAGGGAGGTGGGTTGGAAGAAGGGGAAGAAGCGGGAGGGGAGAAGGGGGGCATCATCTAAACTCAAATGAGATTCTCTATCTCCGTATATTAAAATTCCTTGATTAATTTCGTTAAATCAAACAATAATGTGTTCTTGGTTTTGCTTGATTAAACATAAATATAAAATAACGTCAATTGCGTTATGGTTGTTTTTTTCAATATCCGTTTCACTGTGCTTTCTTTGAGTTTATTGGTGTTGCTATGTACTATTGTAAACCCATTTGGGGTCCATGCCCAAGGCGAAACGCCAAGTATTTCTGGGTTATTTGGAAGTGGAAATAACTCTTTGTTGAACGATGTGTTTAATAAAGTAAAGGACTCTGTTGTTCAGATTTCCACAGAGTACGGTCCGTCTGATTCCCCTAATAGGTTTTTTGACACAGCTGATAACAGTCCAATACCAACAAAATTTGGTTCTGGGTTTGTATATGACACGTCTGGCTACATTATAACTAATTATCATGTTGTGAGCGAGGCCAAAGACATTACTGTCACATTCAATGATGGGAATACATATTCTGCACAATTGGTGGGAACAGACCCATATGGGGATGTTGCCGTGATCAAATTAGTCAATCCATCCGAGGAAAACTTGGTACCGGTGGTATTCTCAAATTCAACAAAACTAAAGATAGGTGATCCTGTGCTTGCTATTGGAAACCCATACGGTTTGGATAACACATTAACATTTGGGATTGTGAGCCAAATGGGTAGACTTCTGCCCAATTCTGATTCTGGATACTCAATACCTAATGTGATTCAAACGGACGCGGCAATAAACCCCGGAAATTCTGGTGGCCCGCTAATTGACCTAAGTGGTGGTGTTGTTGGAATAAATACTGCCATTTTCTCAAATACGGGAGCTTACACTGGGGTTGGTTTTGCCATTCCATCAAATGATGTTTTAAGGACAATTCCGTCATTAATAGAAAGGGGCTCATATGAGCATCCCTGGCTTGGAATTGCTGGATTTAAATTAACTCCAGATTTAGCTGAGAGTTTTGGACTGCCGCGAGATTACAAGGGCGTAGTAATTGAAAATGTGGTCGAAAACGGTCCAGCGGATAAGGCGGGTTTGCAGGATATGGTTATACAAGGCGATAGGTATGGCCAGCAACAAATTATTGGAAAGGACATACTCACCAAGGTGGATAATGTTTCTATTACAAGAATTGACGATGTTATCTCATACTTGGACATAAACAAAAAGGTGGGTGATAAGATTAACTTGACGGTAAATAGGAATGGGCAGATATTGGATTTGACAGCCACCTTGATTTCTAGGCCCGCCCTGTCTTTGCAGGATCTTGCGTCTCCACCGCCGGCTGACCCAAACGTTAATCCCTACAGCCCTTTCCCTGACCTTAGGCTCCCACAGCTGCCCGAACTTAGGCTCCCACAGCTGCCCGAACTTAGGCTCCCACAGCTGCCGTAACTTCAACGCCTGCACAGTTTTCCCACCCTTCTCTTTTGTTTGGTAGTTGTTGGTTGGTCTATTGCTTCTTTATCTTTTTTGTAAGATATCCTCCAAATAAATTGTAAATATTTTTTAGTTATTGTTTTAAATAGATATGGTATGAAAGATTATGGTTTGGGTGAGATGGGGGATCTTGCTAACAATTCAAATTCTCTGGTTTTGTTTTATGCTGACTGGTGCCATTATTGCAGTCGATTTTTGCCCGTTTTTGAGGAGAGCTTAAAAAAAATCAATCCTAAGGTGTTGGTTGGGGGTGTAAAACTTAATGATGATGACAATCCCTTGTGGGATAAATACAATATTAACGCTGTCCCCACATTGATAGCTTTCTCAAATAACTCTATTAAAAGCAGAAGAGACGCAAAAATGGGTGTGGGATTAACCAATTCCGATTTGAATTCAATCTTGTCCGATATTGATATTGATGCTAATGAAAATAACTAGACATATTGTGGAACAACCGTTATCTTTTTATCTATTTTCTTATTTGACATTTTCGTGGACTGATGATATGGTGATGGGGAATTCAAGATATGCATAACATTAATAGGTTTTTGTCAATAAAAAATAAAATTAAAGAGGTAAGAACACTGGCCCTGATGGGAATAACTGAAGCTGGTTCTGGTCATCCCGGGGCTTCTTTTTCTGCTGCTGAAATTATGGGATCCCTTTATTTTCAAATCATGCATTATGACATTACCAATCCTTTCTCCAAAAGCCGTGACTATTTTATAAACTCTAAAGCCCATTCAGCTCCTGGTTATTATGCAACATTGTCTTTGGCTGGGTCTTTTCCAAAAGAGGAAATGAAGACGTTGAGAAAACTTAATTCTAGGCTACAAGGCCACCCTGTTAGGTATAGCGAGGGTCAGAAACATCACAGTGTTCCCGGAATAGAGTATTCTGGAGGATCCGAAGGAATTGGATTGTCCATTTCAGTTGGTATTGCTTTGGCCAACAATTTGGACAATAGAGACAGTGTTGTTTATTGTTTGCTAGGTGATGGGGAAATCAATGAAGGTCAAATATGGGAGGCTGCAATGGCGGCTGCAAAGTTTAAGCTTGATAATATAGTCGCCATATTGGATAGGAATAGGATACAACAGGATGGATTTTCAGATGATATCATGCCTCTGGATCCAGTTAAAGATAAATGGTTGTCTTTTAATTGGGATGTTGCAGAAATTAATGGTCATAGGGTAGAACAACTAATACACGAGCTCAAAATAAAGCCTGCAGGCAAGCCCAAAATCATAATAGCTAATACTATAAAAGGAAACGGCATAAAACATATGGCAAATAATCCGCAGTGGCATGGCAGGGCGCCGTCTAAGAAACATCTTCCTATACTAATAAAGGAGTTGGAAGGTGAATATATGATTGCACCCTCCATCATTGCAGGTGGGGATGGGGAAAGTTATGAATCAAAAATTGAAACTGTTGAAAGGTTTGGTTCTGATATTATTCACCTTGATGTTATGGACGGAAAGTTTGTGCCTAACACAACTTTTTTTTATGACACTATAAAAAAACTGCGTGGAACAACTCGATTGCCATTTGATGCCCATCTTATGATACGCAATCCATACGATGTTTTGGATTCCTATATCGATGCTGGATGTGACATAATTACTGTTCATGTGGAAGAGTGTAAAGATGAAAAGGAATTTGAAAAAATAAACAGTAAAATAGTTTCTAATGGTGTAAGCCCAGGCATCGCAATTAATCCTGATACTGAATTACCCGAATGGATATACCGTTATCTTGACTGTTTAGATGTAATAATACCAATGTCTGTAAATCCGGGTTTTGCAGGCCAAAAGTTTATGCCTTCTGTTTTACATAAGATGGGGAACTTGATACCTACCCTTAGAAATAATGGATATAAGGGTTATTTTGAAGCTGATGGCGGTATTGATCTTCAAACCATATCACCTTGTTATGAGGCCGGCTGCAGGATTTTTGTTATGGGTAATGCTATTTTCAGCTCTTTAGACATTAAAGAAACAATCAGAGATACCAAATTGTTATTAGATTCTAACCTTGAAAAAGGGTTGTTGAGAGAATCAGAATCATACGGCATAAAAGACGATTGGATGAAAATTAGAAAAAGCGTGATAAGCCAATTTGGTGTGGTTAAAGAAATATGGGACCAATGATAATTGCGATAAATGGTCTAAAAACCCTAAAACAAAGGGTGGATGGACAATAATGTCATACACATTTGGCGATAATGTCCGGATTTCTGAGATGAGATCCGCATATGGGGAAACCCTGGTGAGGTTAGGGGGGGAAAACTCTGATATTGTTTGCGTGGGTGGCGACACTACTGATTCGTTGAAAACAAAAGTTTTTGGGGAAAAATTTCCTGACAGGTTTTTTAACGTAGGCATAGCTGAAGCAAATTTGGTTTCTATTGCTGCAGGTTTGGCAATAGCGGGTAAAATTCCATTTGCAAGTACCTATGCGGCGTTTGTCCCAGGCAGGTGCCTGGACCAAATTAGAAATGCAATTTGCTACCCCAATCTAAATGTAAAAATCGTGGTATCTCATGCAGGCTTATCTGTCGGTCCAGACGGCGCTAGCCATCAACAAATAGAGGATATCTCTATAATGCGATCACTGCCAAACATGAAAGTTTTAGTTCCATCGGATTCTGTCACAGCTAAAAATTTGATAAGGCAGATAGTAGATATACCTGGCCCTTTTTTTGTGAGGTTGGCCCGCCCGTCAACTCAAGAAAATTACTCTGCAAATTCTGAATTTAAAATAGGCAAGGGTAATGTCTTGATTGACGGAAACGACCTGACTTTGTTTTCTTGTGGCACTATGGTGTCCTCTTCCATACATGCCAGCAATATTTTAAAAAAGGAACATGGCATTTTTTGTAGGGTTGTTGACATGTACTCTGTAAAGCCCATTGATAAAGACCTTATAATTAAATGTGTTAAAGAGACTGGGTCTGTAGTGTCGGTGGAGGAGCATAGTGTTATAGGTGGGTTAGGTTCTGCTATCTCCGATGTTACCTCTGATTACTGTCCAACCTTTGTTAAAAAATTAGGCATAGTTGATGTATTTGGTGAATCTGCGCGAGATGACGAAATAGATCAATTGTTTGATAAATATGGCCTATCTCCAAAAGAAATAGTAAAGAATGTGGTTGAGCTTAAAAAAAGTGACAGAAAATGAAAATATTTTTAGATACGGCTAACTTTGAATCGATACAAAAGTACCTGGAACTTGGGATTGTGGATGGCATTACCACAAACCCTTCTCTCCTCTTTAAAGAAAACAGTGACCCAATCGATGCTATGAAGAAAATTGTCAAGCTGGTTGATGGCCCGGTTAGTCTGGAGGTTGTTGCGACTGATTTCGACGAGATTATGGATGAATCGTTGAAACTTGCCAGTTATGGTGATAATGTCGTAGTAAAAATTCCAATGACTGCTGATGGTTTGAAAGCTGTAAATGTTTTGACCAAAAAAAACATTAAAACAAACGTTACACTGATATTTTCGGCAAACCAGGCACTGCTTGCCTCAAAAGCTGGTGCAACCTATGTCAGTCCATTTATTGGCCGACTGGATGATATTGGGCATGATGGGTTAAGTTTGATAAGTGATATAGTGCAAATATTTTCCGGGTATGAATTTTCCACGCAGGTGCTTGTTGCTAGTATTCGTCATCCTATTCATGTAATCGAATCTGCTAAACTTGGCGCAGATGTTGTCACTTTGCCACCCGAGATACTTCAAAAAATGATTCATCACACACTCACTGATAAGGGCCTGGATATATTTTTAAATGATTGGGAAAAACTGAAGAAGGGATTTCCAAATATAGGTTTTTAACTGATCCCTCGTTTTTACACACCTGTGTGTAAACTCAATAAATCAGCTTAATAACAATAAACCAAGCACTTTTTTTGGCAAATCTTGTAGCCTTCTTTTAGATAGTGTTAGAGTTTTCTCATAGTTTAGGTGTTTTAGATTAAGTCCTATTCCTATTGCATCATTAGTATCGGAGCCCAAACCTATGGCGATCATTCTTATCCCAAATCTCTTATATGATGATATTGTAGACCTAACGGCATTCATGTCGGAGGGTTCTCCATCTGTCAGTGTAACAAAAATGTCTGGCTTAAAAGAATTGATAACTGGTTGTAATATTTTATACACTTCTGCTAATGGAGTTCCGCCTAAAGGCTTAATTCGCGTCAATCTTTTTGCATAAAATGAACCCCATCTAACATTTTGAGGCTTAATTACCCAGCATTTAATGGCTCTGGATTCTGTATTAAATGCGTAGAGGGAAAATTTTATGTCCAGATACTCTAATCCTTCACAGAGAGCAACAGCGGCCTTTTTGTATTCGATCTCATTGTCTTCTATGCTACTTGACAAGTCCAGCAATATTGATATCTTGACATTGATCGAAATTTTCTTATCACTTATGAAGATTTTTGACTGTCTCTCAATGTAGTTTTCTAATTCTAATTCTTCGCCTTGGTAATCATATTTTTCTTTCCATCCTGATTTCCATTCCTTCAATGCCGTTTTTGTTTTATTGATTAAATTATAATCGTATATTTTGTTTTCATCAGTTTCTATGTTGTCATATGGTACGGTAATGGCGAGGTTTTCGGTGGACTCATAACCTTTGTTGTCATTTTTTTTACTCTCTTTGGCAATGGCCCTAAACTCTTCTTTAATGTCCTTTCCTTGTACTATTTCTTTTTTTACTTTTTCTAATTCTATCTCTTTGTTTTTTGATTTTACAATTTTTTCAATCTGATTTGACAGTTCCTTCTGCTCTTCCTCGTGACTTGTGGATAGGCCGATCTTATCTTTAGGCATGATGATGGGGATTGGAGGTATGGACATTAGTGAATCTAGTTGTAGAATTTTTATTATCTGCCTTGTCTCACTTTCAAGCCATTTTTGGTCTGACATTGGGTCTAAGAGTTTATCCCTTTTTTCGTATTTTTCAATATACTCTTTTATTGAATTTTTGGCGTATTCTGAGGCTTTTAGTATTCTTTCATTTTCTCCACCAAAAATTTCTCCTTTGATAAAGCCAGTCAAAAAGAACTGAGAGAACGCTTCAATGATTTTGGATTTCCCATGAAGCGAATTTAAAAGGGGTTTGTTATTGCCTGACAATGCTTCATAATATATTATTTCTTTGATCATGCCTCTCCATTCGTCAAGCCCTAAAATTTCCACCCTTTTGGTTTCTAGTGTGTTGAAAATGTGTCCAAATACTATATCGGTATCATATATTTTAAATGAATATTTTAATCTCATCGATTCATGCCATAATAGTGTTCTCCATTGCCTGTATTTTTGAAATGTGTTGCCATGAAAGTATTCTAATTGAGGCATAGTTATTTTATTTTTGTCTAGATTCGTATGGGTTTTGTTCTCCCTTGAGATGGTTACAACCGCGTCATCGTGATCTGACCACCGCCTTGCTAAAAATGTGGATATGTCTATCAGGACGTCGTTTCTGATTCGAAAATCAATGGTGTCTAAGTCATTGTCTTCTTTCTCTTTCTCTTTCTCTTTTGTGTTCCGAAAAATTGACAATTTATTTCATTCTCTGTTTGTTAGATAAAAATTGAAGTCACCATGTCCATAGCTTTTCTGTATTCTATTTCTCCCCACTGGTGATATACATTTGCAAATACTATTTCTGCAGCGTCTTTTGGGTTGGTGTTGTTTGTGACAAGTTTTGAAAATGCTATGGTTTCTCTTAAACTTGGGCTATAAAAAATCTCTTCTAATGATGCTGCTTTCCTTAAATTATTAGCTAATTTTATTGCACTTTTTACTACTTGTTCCTCGTTGTAATTTATGTTGACATGTTTTTTGATTATTTCTAACTCTGTTTTCTCTGGGGGATAGTCTAACATTATTCTAACGGGAAATCGGCTTATTATTTGAGGGGGTAATTCTTTTGTTCCCACGTGAGACAGGGGATTTATGGTGCCTATAGAAAACCAACCCTCTTTTGCTATGATGGTTTGACCTTCTGATTCTTTTAATACTATTTGTCTTCTGTCGTCCAGTGCTTCGTCTAGCCTAAGTAATACATCTGGCTCGGCTGCATTTAGTTCATCCAGATAGAGTAGGTTTCCCTCAGTCATTGACCGAACTAAAATCCCGTTTACAAAATTTATTTGACCATTATCAATGGTGTTTGTTCCTATTAAATGTGACTCCCTTGTTCTAAGGCTAAAATTAATTGATAACAGATCTTTGTTTACTTGATTTGCAAATTTTCTTACCAAAGTGGTTTTGCCTGTGCCCTTAGGCCCAATAATCAACACAAATAATCCAAGACTATACGCTTTGTTAAGAATAGTAAGGGCGTCATTCCAATCTAGGTACTCTACATTGTCATTGTTTCTGTCATTATTGTAGTTGGAATTGGCTGCAAATATCAATATAAAATTCCTCGATACTTATCTAATTAAAATATATCGCATTTACTTTTTAAGATGGTGCGCTGTACCGTGTTTCAAAAAAAAACATATTAGAAAAATATTCTGAAACCGATTATATCCGCCAAAAAGAGGTAAATCATAGGCGTAACCTTCCGTCAGCGTTTATTATGGATAGAAATTCGTTTTTTGTATTAATGTTCTCTTTGAATACTCCATCTACTGCAGATGTGGTGAATTCTGCTGTGGATGATTGGGTTCCCCTTGCAAATACGCACGTATGGATAGCTTTTATGACCACTCCTATTCCTTTTGGCTCTAGTCTGTTTTTGATTTCTTCTAGAATTTGATGGGTTAGTCTTTCTTGTAGTTGTGGCCTGGAGGACACTTTGTCTATGAGACGCTGGAACTTTGAGAGCCCGAAAATCTTTGTATCGGGAATATACCCAATCGCAACTTCGCCAAAGAATGGGAGTAGGTGGTGTTCACAGAATGAGAATAATCGCAAATGATTTCCTATTATCATGTCGTCATTGGCAGCTTTGAATGTTGTAAATTTTTCGTATAGTCTTTTCCTTGAGAGCTCTTCACCAAATGATTGAAGTCTTTTACTTGTTTCCTTGTCATAGTTATTGACCTCTCCACCAATCAATTGATAGTATTCGTTGATTATGGTGTCAAATTCAACTGGACTCTTATGGTGATCGGTATGGTCTAATTTATTTTTATTAAGTGTGTATTCAACCATTTTTGATCTGTTTTGTATTGAGGTTGTTATACATGTTCAATTAAAAATACTTTGTTAATTCATTTTATTTCTAATTTTTCTAATACTTGATTTGCAACAGTGTCCTCTACGGTCTAATTTTGAGAGTTTTATTGTTGTAGTTAAATTGTAAAGTATTGTAATATCTTGATATGGTAAAAACTGTGATTTATTCTTAATAATGCAGTAATTATGATTATTAGGTGATAAGGCCATACTTAGGTTATTTGTTAAAGCTACTATACATAATAAAAAATAGGTTATTGTAAAAATTTTTCCCTGTAAAGCAATTTTACAACAAATAAATAAAAATAAATCATATATTCATTTGTGGTTTTTTGTTTTAGTTGCCATAACGGTGAAGACTTAAAAAAATGTGCAGATCTCATAGATACCGGCTCTATTGTAGTTTATCCTACAGATACAGTATATGGCATTGGATGCGACCCTTTTAATGATGATTCTGTTCTGCGATTGTTCAAAATTAAAAATCGACCTTTAGAAAAACATCTACCCATTTTGGCAAGCAATATGGGTCCACTAACCAATTTGGTCAAAATTACGAAAGAGGCGAATATACTAATAAACCACTTTTGGCCAGGTCAATTAACATTGATATTAAAGTTAAACAATGATTCCTTGACTTCAAAATACGCTTTTGATAACACTGTTGCTGTCAGAATTCCGGATAATTTGTGCATTACAAATTTAATACAACTCACAAAGAATAAACTATTGGTTGGGACTAGCGCTAATTTGTCTGATCAGCCTCCTTTCGGTAATCTCCAAGATATTAAGACCAGCAATCTAAAAGGCTATGATGCAGCAATTGATGGGGGGAAGTTAAATAGCTCACTTTCTGTATCAACTATTGTAGATCTAGTCGACACCAATAACCCAAAAATAGTAAGAGATGGTGTAGTTTCAAAAGAAAAGATTTATGCAGTTATAAAAGAATTTTCCTAACAAAAAGAAAAGGTGATAAATTGTGGAATTTAATTTTATTGCTACAACTTTTAGATACAAAGAGGATGCTCTTATTGATGAGATGGGGGAATTGTTTGCCGAGTTTGATGATTTGAATTCCACCATTCGTACAACAGGCATAGATGGACTTGTTGTAGGTGTCTGTTTGAAAAACCCTGTGGATTTTGTGTCTTTTTTACGAGAAAAACTAAAGGATGTCCCTTGGGAAATAAGATATGTCTTAAGATTCATTCCGATTGAACATGTAGTAATGACTGGTGTCACAGAGATAAAAAATATGTCAGTAGAATTGATGAAAAGGATACCTGTTGACGATTCCTTTAAAATTCTAATTGAAAAAAGACATACTTCCTTAAAAAAGGATGACATAATAAATGCAATAGGGCCATTTATTTCCTCAAAAGTGGATTTAACAAATCCTGACTGGATCCTTTTAATAGAGGTAGTCGGAAAATATGCCGGACTGTCTATAATAAAACATGATGTTTTGTTTAGCTCAATGATTGAGAAACGAACTTTTGAATGATTGAATTATCTTTGACTGTTTTTAAACTGAAACGGTTTTTTATTTTAAGGCTACTGCAGCCCTTTCTATAAGAAATTTTTGAAATTTTAGGTCATCGTTTATTAATGTCATATTCATATCTTTTAGATCTTTTTTAAAAAAAAGGTTAATAATGTGTAGTTTTTTTGCCTGTGAAGTTTGGAGTAGATCATTGTTTTCTCTTCCATACTTTTTTAAGTCAATATGTGCATGTTCTATATTTGAAATACATTTAGAGAATAAAACACATACAAAGTTATTGTTTTTGCTGTCGTTTAAAATTTTAAATGCACTTAAAATTTGGTTGGTATAGCAAATTCTCAGTAAGAATTCGACATCAAAATTCTTTATTTCTCTATGCGCCTTCAATCTCATTTCTTCATTAATTATTTTTATTATTCCAAAAATGTGTTCCAACCCAAAGACAATATCTGAATTTACAATTACAATGTTGGTTTCCTTATGATTTGCCTTGAGACTGTCGTATAATTTCTTTATGTTGTTGTCCAAAAGAAGAAAACCCCTAACCAAAACTTTTGTCTCTCCATAGGTGTGTATATCTTTGATATTTTCTTCTTTGCCTTCGTTTTTATCTTTGTACAACTATTAACCTATTCTTTGCCTTTTTTTTATATTTTTAACGAATAAATTAATTATAATGTTTTGACACATATCGCATATATTGAAACACAGTGGACTGGGTAAACCGTATTGGAGGGAAGTAATTGGCGTGCTAAAAAGCATTATTCCTGTATATGACAAAGTAAACAGTGTTATATCTTTAGGTAAAGACAATGACTTTAGAAAGGAAGGCATTATCAAGAGCATTATGCCTGGAAATGTTATTCTCGATGCTGGTTCCGGATATGGTAATATGTCAAAGACAGTGATGGAAAACGTTTCGACTGATGTCACTGTATTTTTTTATGATCCTATTTTTGAAATGCTAAATAAAGTCAAAGAAAAATTTGGTGTGGGTGACAAGCCTTTTAGGTTTTTTTTGTGCAGTGGGGTTTTTGAAAGCATTCCATTTAAAAGTAATACTTTTGATGCAGTTTTATGCGGCTATTCGCTACGGGATGCTATCGATTTGCATATTGCAATTCAAGAGCTAAATAGGGTTCTAAAGAAAGGAGGAAAGTTGGTTATTGTAGATTTGGGGAAACCTGATAATGTTGTTTGTCAATTATTGGTTTCGATATACCTAAAGTATTTCTTGTCAATATTGGCTTTTGTGGCTGCGGGAAAACGTGGAATCCCTTTTAGAACCCTGTATGGCACTTATTTGAGATGGCCAAAGAATAAGGAGTTAAACTTTATGCTATCCAAATGGTTCTCTAAAATTGAGTTTAGTAAAAAACTGATGGGTGGGGCAATTGTTGTTGTTGCATATAAATGAGGTGGATCATTTGATTTTATGGTGAACATGAAATCAACACTTCCCTAAAAAACGGAATTTTTTATGTACAATTAATATTTGTATTTAGCAAGACTAAGGAAAATTTTTAAATCGTACCATTTAAACAGTTTTATTGACATATCAAAATAACGTAAAATCAATATTTGAAGATGCTTTTAAAAATCATACTCAAGTAGTTACGGAAGAAATCGCAAAAAATATTCTCACTTTGTACGATATACAAGTACCCCGGTTTGCTTTGGTAAAAGATGTTGAAACGGCCGTAAAAGAGGCCAATTCTATTGGTTATCCCATTGTAGCTAAAGTGGTTTCTCCCCAAATTTTGCATAAGACTGACGTTGGTGGGGTTAAAATCGACCTTAAAGATGAGGGGCAGGTAAAGTCCGCATTCAATGATATGTATGAACGACTTTCA
>JBBJMN010000085.1:0-9855 GCA_037720485.1 Candidatus Nitrosocosmicus sp. | reverse complement strand
GTCCTGGCGGCCGTGTTTATCTCCCTAATTGCCTTAGCTGTAGTAGGATTTACCCTAAAGGAATCAAAACCAAAAGCAGCAGTTGTAGCAATACCAGTTTCCGAAAAAAATAACATCAGAAAGGTTTTCTCATTTGAATGCAAGGAATGCTACAAGGCTCCAAATCCAGCCAACCTCAAGTTCAAAGACATATTCAAGCTAAAGCACATTCCCTATTTGCTTGTGCTGTATTTTTTTGTTTTCCTTGGTTTTAACATCTTTTATACATCATTTCCGACCCATGCTGTAGTTGGTTTAAAATGGTCAATAACAGAAATGGGAATATTCTATTCAGTGTTAAGTGGCATCATGATTCTGGTCCAAGGACCCGTTCTTCGAAAAGCAATACAAAAAATCTCTGAGGAAAAACTAGTCATAGTTGGCAGTTTAATTTTAGGCGCAAATTTTGTTTTTTTTGCCTCAAATGATATTGTCTTGATCTATATGGCTGCAATTTTGCTGGCAATTGGCAATGGACTTATGTGGCCATCATTTATGTCAATACTCTCAAAGCGTGCAGGAACCGTTAGTCAAGGAGCCGTACAGGGTGTTGCAAGCAGTTTTGGAAGCCTGGCAAGTATCATTGGACTGATAACCGGTGGATTGCTGTACAATTTGATTGGGGCTACTACCTTTCTAATTAGCGCAGGAGTCATATTCCTGGTTTTTATACTATCTTTCCAACTGCCGAAAATCAAAAGTGATTGAGTAGTGGTTTTTCATATAAAATAACAAAAAAGGCAATAAAAAAATACATCAAAGACATCGAATTGCTTTAGGGATGCATTAAATTGAGTCTATAGGGATATAAATGCCCGCCTCAGTGCATCAAGGAACATTGCAGGTGGTGATGATGGACTTTCAGGCTGGGAATATCAACCTATTGGTTTGGGGAATCAAAATGCAGCGTATATATCTTTTTGCTGAAGAGCTGTCTATTTGATTGGGTATGTGCATTATTAGCAAAAGGCACTATCATCTTTACAGATGCGAAGAACCAAATAAAAATCTCTTTGATAAATGCAAATATGGGGAAAATACATTGAATATTTTGCCTAAAGCGTTTCTAAATTTGAGATCGAGTCCTGACAACCCAATCTTATTAATCTTGTTGATTTAGTATCCGATTGGTAACCATATTTTTATATTTGCGAATTGCCTTATGTTTTATTGAGTGATAGAGAAAGACTGGACAAAAAGTACAGCCAAAAACGAATCCGAGTTTTTAGAAATACCCGATAAATCGAAATCATGTTCCAGCCGATTAAAAAACAACCTTGTAAATTTATTAAAAAAGGGAGCAGTGTTTAACAGATGATTCCCATATCTACTGATGAAAACTTGATCATAAACGCTGTCGAAACGATGAGAAAAAGCGTGGTAAACATCGCCAGTGTCAGAATGATGAGGGATCAATTATTGAGAGTGTTTCCTACCGAAGGTGTTGGTTCGGGTGTAATAATTGATAAAAAGGGGCACATCCTTACCAACTATCATGTGATCGACAAGGCAGATAAACTGACTATTACTACTAATGATGGTAACTTATTTGATGGTTTTGTAGTGGGGGCAGACAAACCCACTGATTTGGCAATAATAGGAGTAAAATCAAAAGAGGCCTTTTCGTTTGCTGAATTGGGAAACTCTGAAAACCTAAAGCTGGGTCAGATTGTGATAGCGATAGGGAATCCATTTGGTTTAACAGGTGGCCCAACAATAACCGCAGGAATAATTAGTTCGCTAAACAGAAAACTGCAATTTGAAAATGGAATTCTTGAGTTAATCCAGACTGATGCTGCAATAAACCCTGGAAATTCTGGTGGGCCGCTAATTGATTCAAGTGGGAAGGTCATTGGAATAAATACCGCGAAAATGCCATATGCACAAGGAATAGGTTTTGCCATTCCAATAAGCGTTGCAAAAACGATAATAAGTGATTTGATAGAAAATGGTCGGGTGACAAACAGGCCCTGGTTAGGCATCTCGACATTGAAAATCACAAGACATCTGGCACACTATTACGGACTTCCAGCAGAGCAAGGCGTGCTTATCGCAGAGGTACAGCAAAATAGCCCTGCTAATTTTGCAGACCTAAGAAAAGGCGATATCATGGTGTTGCTAAATGGCAAACAGATACAGGAGCCAGCACAGTTGTCATCCTTTATACAAAGTAAGAATATTGGGGATAAAGTGGCAGTTAGGATAAACAGGTATGGAAAGCAATTTGATAAGGAAATACAATTGCTGGCGCGCCCAACACTATCCTAGGCAGAAAGAGACGACATTGACGATGATGATAATGGTAATCCATAACGACATTGGACATCTCAATCACATGAAAAACCTAAGCCTATGGATAACAAAGGCTCTGCTCCTAAACAAAATAAATTATCCTTTTTTTACTTTGATTACCTAGATATAGTTATGATTCTTCTTCCGTTATAACCCTAAAAGCCGATTCTTTGTTTTGTGAAAAAACCAAATCCAGTTGGAGACGCCCTATCAAATTTGGAATTAGACCTAGAAAACCAACATCTGCACCTATAACGATGTATTTGATTGTATTGTATAAGTATTAACAAACCCCCTACAAAACAGTGATGCTCTCTTTTATCTTGTTATAAATTCTCAAACTTAGCTCTTGTCCAGTATTTGAGCAATCTATTTATTTCCGAATCATCATTATAATAACGGAAAACCAAAAGTATCATGCTTTGTGTTTTTGCTCATTCTTATTGTCATTGTAAATGTTGTCATGCATATCTGTTATCACCTATGCTACATTTAGAATGATGTTCACCTAGGGAGAATAGTAATGTGGTTTGTAACTATCCGTTGATGTTGTTATTGGTGACTTTGGCGTTTTACCAATCAACCTGACAGTCCATCATTATTTTGGCACCTGGTGTTTATTTGCCACATGGCCATAAATGCTCAAAGGGCCTAAATACGAAAATTATCTTTGTGTTGGTTCTCATTTTCGCTATCTTAATTTTGAATTACATAATATTAGACTTGTCAATTTGTTCTGCCGTATCTTTCATGGAAAACTAGGTCATCATATGGTAGACGATTCTTTCTTTTGCCCGTAAGTTTCCTGGCGGGGTATCCAAAACCCAATATGACGGTGGGATTGAGATCCATCGGAATTGCAAAGTCCTCCCTAAGTTTTTCTTCTTTTACGCCCGTAAATAGGCCAGAGCCCACTCCCATATCCCAGGCTGCCAACTGCATATTCTGCAGGACTCTCCCAGCATCAATCATATGAAAACCATATTTTGGATTTGTCAATACTATTATCGCGAATTTGGCACCAGCAACCCATTTTCCACTTGTGCTATCCTCTGCCAACCTTTTGAGGTTATCCTTATCTTTGACCAAGACAAATCGCCAATGTTGAGTGTTAAGGCCTGTACCAGTCAACCTGGCCGCTTCAAGAACGTTTGACCCTATGTTCTCTGGCACATCCTCACTACTGTATTCTCTTATGTCAAGTTTGGTTGCAATGCAATCAAAGGCTTCCATATCCTCTGCCACTGTGTAAATTAACTAAGGATATTAAGGATTTCACAGTTGGGATTGACAGAACAAATAAGAAACACAAATAATTGATATCCTTATTACATGGGGATTTAGAAAACAACGGATCTCCTTTAAAGTCTGATTTTTCAAATTATTGAGGGCATTGTTAATCCCCCAACATGGCATCAGGAAATTTCCAGTTAATTTGGCGAAATGAAGGAATGTTGCATTAAACTGCATTTGTACTATTGACAGAAAATGTTTGCTACTTATTTAAGTAACAATGGTATTGAAGCATAGGTAATTGATTAAATGGGAAGGGGTGTGTTTATTCCCTTCATCCATATAATTTAACCATTACTATGGATGGATATTGATGGAGTTATGGCAAACAAAGTGGGACCTATAATTGATTCTTATTTTGAGAATTAACCTGACCTTGCTAGTTAATAATGTTATTGATTTCAAGACTTTTGATTTCGTTAAGGTATTTCTCAAACAGAATTTCCTGCCCTTTTTATATTTTGACAATTGTGCCAAAAAATTTAGACATACTTACATACTTATAAAGAATATTGCACATAATCATTCGTGTCGAAAAGAACAACAACAATTAGCAAAACATGCTTTGTAATGGCAAGCATAGCAATATCTTTCATACTGTCAATTTCTTTATTTAGTGTAGTGACTAACAATATTGCTTCAGCATTGGATATGTCAACTATTAAACAAGGTGCATCCAGTCTATTGGGTGCAAACAATAACACTGGCAGCAGTAGTAATGACAATGCAACTAGTGGCACCACAAACGATAACACTGCATCATCATCATCATCTCTTCAGCAAAAAGCAACCGATGCAATAGGATCCATGATAAAGTAAACAGTATAAACACTTTATTGCAGGTCATTTAATTTGTGATTTAACCAATTTTTTGAAATTTCCGCTAATACCTGATCACCTTCCAATTGCCTTTCTTTTCTTTATTCGTTTGCAATCGGGCAATGGCTCGCGTTTGATACTGAATTATCTATTGTATTTTGTTCTTAAGGAGTACCGGTGCGAAAAGCTAAATTGTTAAATAAACTTTGTAAATCTCATATTTGATTGATATGTTTTGTTTTTCATTCGTTCCTCATTATTTGTAAATGATGGAAAGTTCGCTTTTTGTTGTCCTATTTCAAAATATTTTTGCAATTCTAAAGCTATGGAATTCAGAAATCGATATCTTCTTTCATGAAATGTTGATTTGAAGGTCTTTAGCATTTTGTGCATCATCACAATGAAGTTACCTCATATTTTACATAATGGTAACATGCTATACATCTTCGTGTTCATATTAATTGAGTATTATTTTTTCACATTCTCTGAACCGAAAAGGCCTCAACTCCAATTCTTCCGTTGGTTTTAAGATCCATACTTCTAAGTAGAAACATGCTGCCATTAATTGTCCAAACTAAACTTAACATGATTCTTTTCCTACCCCGTGAATTTAAATTAATTTTGTAACTTCTCCAAAGTACCCCGAAAATATTAGTCAGGGGACACACAGAATCTCATTTTGCATTTTTACAGTTGTAACCATAACGAATTTTTTATATTTTGTAAATATAATAAAATAATTATATTTAGTCACACACAATAACACAAAATAACACAAGCGTTAAATAGCGATTTCCATAATCTACATTACTAATGAGACAGATTAAAAAAACCTACTTTATTCATAAACGGAACAATGTAGGAATTGAACATAAATCGAATTATCTGGAAAGACAAAAACAAGGTGGATTTAACTAAATGATCCACAGAATAAGGTCCTCCATTAACACTTGTGGCTTAATATCCACTTTTTCCATCTCGATGTTTGCTTTGGTGATGGTGTTTGCATTTGAATCTTCAGACCATAACGCCCTTGCCCAAAATCAATCCTTGCCTTTTGCTGATATTTATAGCGAACAAGTATTAGCAAAAATAAATGATAAGGATCATTTGGCTGGGATGAACTTTTCAAAGCCTGTAGACGTATACAGCAAAGACGGTGTTTTGCAAACTACACTCGTTGCAGATTACAAGATAGGTAAAGTGGACAACAAGACAATCACTGGAATGGTATACAATGGTTCTCTCGTGGGGCCCGCCTTCCATGTCTATCCTGGAGACAGAGTGGAGATTGATTTGGTAAACAATCTCAATGAGTCTACCAACCTCCATTTCCATGGACTTCATGTGTCTCCCGGAAATACTTCTGATAATGTATTTCTGGATGTTAAGCCTGGCAAGACACAGCATTATACGGTCAATATTCCAAAAGATCACGATCCAGGCACGAATTGGTATCATTCACATTTGCATATGCTTTCCTATGGACAAGTTTCGGCAGGTCTGTCTGGCTTGTTTATTGTTGAAGGTTTAGAAAAGTTATTGCCAGAGCCATTACAGAATATCACAACACAGGCCGTTGCCATGAAGGATTTTCCATTTGACAGTCTATTCGTTACTACGCATAATCTGAGTAACACAATGTCGGGCCATGAAAGCCTAACCGTTAACGGGGAAGTCAATCCTGTTATCAACATTAAATCAGGGGAGACCCAGTTATGGCGCCTTGCCAACATCGGTTCTGAGAATGAATTCACACTTACACTCCCCGGCAACAAATTCCATGTTATAACAGAAGATGGAAGTCCGGTTTGGGAGGTATGGAACAATGAAACTCTTTTCTTTCCTTCTGGAAAACGGTTTGATGTACTGGTGACTGCCAACGGTAGCGGGTCTATTCCATTAGGAGTTCCTGATAACCCCTTTACTGCACCATACGATGTACACGTTGCGACTGTAAATGTACAAGGCAACCAAACAGATGCGAAACCTGCAGATACCCTTCCAACAAGCTTAATTCCAAAGAGGGACCTGAGTGATGCGAACATAACTAATTATCGAGTCCTTAATTTCTCATCAAACGATAGAGATTGGATATACACGATAAATAACAGGACGTTTGACCCTAACAGAACAGACATTAAGCCTAAACTTGGAACTGTGGAGGAGTGGAAGTTGGTAAACCTTGATAAAATCTCATCTGGCAACATTCATCCATTTCATATCCATGTAAATGACTTTCAGGTAATGTCAGTTAACGGAATACCATATGACGCTCACGGATACCAAGATACAGTTATTCTTCCAACTGAAGGTGAAGTGGTCATTCGAATCCCGTTTGATGATTTTGTGGGAAAATCCGTCTTCCACTGCCACCTGATGTTTCATGGGGACTTTGGCATGATGGGGACCTTTGAGGTCGTCAAATAGGTGATGATGTTATTTGAAGATTAGTGGAATGTTTAAGTCAAATATGTCCCAAAAAGGAAAAGCAGTGGCATTGTTTGTAGTACTAACCTTTGCCGTAGCCGGACTCACAGCAGTGACCTCTCTTTCAGATTCGTCTGTGGCAGCGCAAGGCCCCGGAAATGTTTCAGATCCGTCTGTGGTAGCGCAATTATCTGGCTTGAGCCAACATCCCCATTTAACACCCGGAAACGTTTCAGATCCGTCTGTGGTAGCGCAAACCCCAGCAAACGACCCAAACAATTGTTTCAGGACAAACGATAACATAGATACTTGTCCTACACACTCACATTTCAAAGGCCTCAGTAATAACACAACGGATTGTTTCAAGATAGTTGGAGAAGCGAAGGTAAGCACTGGCGATGTTCAAAATTACACAAAAAGTGTGCAGAGCTTTTTCTCCTTACTATCTGCAGACAACAAACTAACAGCAATAAATGCAAATATAGCTGGAGGTAGCGGTCCAATAACTGATATGGAGGGGGTATGGAATTTAATGGAAAATGGAATGATGACTCGAGACAATAGACAAATGGTATTGGACGAAGTTAATAGCCTCTTGGCCTCCGCCCAACCCGGGTTTACCCAAGCACAACTGGATGCGCTAACTTTCTGTATCATCAGTGAAGCCAATGCTTTGGGCCCTACACCTAACTATTAGGCCAGCCGCCTCTTTAGGGAAGGCAATCGCCTGATACCCCTTTTTTCTATTCATTTTGAAAGTTGCCTTTCACTTGATGTACAATAGCTCCCTCGATTGAGTTGAGCTGTTACAATAAACGAAATTGTTTGAGATGAATGGTGCCGTCAATATTAATTGGCGTAGGATAAAACGTCTATTGCCAACGGGAAGAGGATACGCAATGGATGGAAAACCCACAATGGGGGAAATTCGGGAGACATGCGAAACATCTGACCTTCAATTATCAACGCACATGGTTCAACGCGCTGCAGAGTAACAAAATGGTTTACCTTTTGAAGTGCACATCTGCAGGAGCAAAGAATTCGTGATACGCTATATTTCATGTTGTGCACCAAAGACGACCACCTAGAGGGTAGCCAGATAGTCATTACAAAAGTTAATGATCTTTTGAAATATCTTTCAGCTAGCCGGCTTTCGGTTATAGATTTTTAAGTCAGACGATGAACCTTTGAAACCAGGAGCGGGAATACCTGACTCCGTCAAAGAGAGACTAGAGAGAAACAGTCGAATGGTGAGCGAAATATTCAAGACTTGCCTGTTATGAGATTTTATATGGGGTAAGTGCGCCATTTGAATTTAAAGACTAGAAACAAAATTGTTATCTTAAGCACGGCGTTTGTTTCTTTTCTATTGTCTTTTGGTGCTACAGCATTATTCCGAATGCATATGCTATGAATAATACTGAGGCAATAGGTGGTCTGGCCGCAACCGTTGATTTGGGTAGTCCCTTTTTTATTCAGATTTATTCGCATGATCCTGCGCCGCCAATATCGGAATCGGAACCAAATATTTACGTGAACCATACAAACGATGGAGTGTTCAATGGAAACTTGAGCCTCGTTCATGTGGGAAACGACACTGAGACCCTCAGAAATAACAACACAGTCTATCTCCAAGGTAACTATAGTCTAACGTCTCATGAGGGTATGGATACGGCAAGTTATAATTTCCAGGGGATAGGTACCTATGGTCCAAATGACACTTACGAAAGCAGAGGGGTGGCAATTTTTGATGAAGTTGCTACTGGAAAACTATCATCCCTAGCGAATTCAGTTGCCATCTATAAGGTCAAGGTTGATGCCAACGATAACGGGGCATTTCTTATGTGGCACTGGAAATAAGATATTTGGCACTGGAAAACTATAAACCTAGAATTACGGGTCAATGCGGGAATGGCACATAAGAGCAGCAAAATATTCATGGCATTTGGTGAAATGATTAAAATAATATAGTCCTACATGAATACCTCTGGTATAGTTATAATGGTATCAAATTTGTTTCGCAAACCTTTTGACACAGAGACCGGCCTCTGAACCTACATCCCGAACCATTAATATGCTATAATAGTTCCATGCGATTTTTGCCACATGTGCCACCCGGTCCATTGAATTTATATATGTTTTTTAGTTCCATGTTGTAGATACTAATGCTAAACTTTGAATTATTTGTGATTTTTCCATATACATGCTATAACGCTAATATGTATTGGTTAAAGAAAATATTCTTGTAACAAAGCTGATATGGTAATTGAAGTTTTTATCTCATTGCTTTTTAACTTGAATGTTAATTCGTCTTTTGATATAATTTTGACCTTGATTTCTTCACCTTCTTCTAAATTTTGTCCCGAAACTTTTTGTAATTCTTTTGCTACAAAAACATGCACCTTTTGATTCATTTTTGAGGGCCATGTATAAAACCATCCCCTATACTCTAATGTTTTACCTTGATATCCTGTTTCCTCCAATAGCTCTTTTCTGGCTGTGTCCAATGGCTCTTCTTTTTTCTCTATTGTTCCACTAGGGAATTCTAAAAGCGCTTTATCTAACTGATAACGGTAAATCTCTATCATTAACAAAGAGCCATCTGAAAAAATTAAAAGAAATCGATAAAGAACATAATGATATACTCATAGTTAGAGTCAATGCAGAAATTGAAATTGATTGTTTTTTTGCACAGATAATTGGAGCAAAGGATTCCTTACTTGTTTTTATTAATGATAAATTAAATTTAGGTTTACGAATTGAAGATATTTGTTTATTGAATATTAATTATGAATTAAAAAAAATAAACAAACAAAATATAATTGAAGAATTAAATAAACTGTCATCATGTCCAAGTAGTGAATATCCCACCATCGCTATTTCCTGCTCTGTAAGGTATGGAAGTATGCTTTTTTTCTAAGGCATGATAGCCCAAATGATGAAACACTTGGTTGCATGGGATTCGCTCATTTTTCAGTTATC
>JBBJMN010000084.1:0-9938 GCA_037720485.1 Candidatus Nitrosocosmicus sp. | reverse complement strand
TTGTATCCAACCCTTCTTCAAACTTATCTATGAATCCCACAGCATCCGAGACAATGCACGCCTCTTCAATCTCTTTGTCTGATGCATCAGGATTTGCCAAACGAATGTTCTCTTTTATTGTTCCAGAAAATATCACGGGACTTTGAGGAACTATGGCAACCTGTGATCTTAGGGAGGATAACGAGACATATCGAATGTCTTGCCCGTCAATCAATATCCTCCCCTCGGATGGGTCATATAGTCGCATAATCAATTTTAACATGGAGCTTTTGCCGGATCCACTTTTTCCAACAAGTGCAGTAATGCTTTTGGGTCTTATGTTTATGCAGACATCCTTTATTGTGTCCTTGCTCTTTTTACCAATGGAAAAGTAGACATTTTGAAAAACTATGTTACCATTTGTTATCTTTAAATCGGGTGCATTGTTTTCCTCTTCAATGGAGGAAGAGCTCTCCAAAACAGATCGGATGTGTTTTAACGCAATAACGCTCCTATGATGATCTTTTACATTTCTGGTGAAATACCGTATTGGCTCATAAGCGAAGAGCAGGAACCCGGTGAATGTTACGAGCTGGCCAAGGGTAATGTCGTCATTTAAAACTTTTTGCCCCCCAAACCACCAGGTTAATGCTATGCCTAACCCAGTTAAACCATATGCGGAACCCATCATCATTCCGTATTGACGCTGGGTTTTTATCTGCGATGACTCAATCTGTTCAATATCCCCCGTTATTTTTCCAATTTGATTTTTTTCGGCGCCAGAAGATTGGATTGTTTCGATGTTGTCAAGGTTTTCCTTCAGCACAGTAGTTAACCTTGATTTTTCGTTTCTTTGCTGTGCCAATATGTGGCTTATCTTTGACTGAATCTTTCTAATGGAGAGATATTGGACAGGTATTATTGAATAAGCAACCATTGCCAGAAAGGGATCAATGATAACAAGCACCACAAGGGGAAAGGATATTCTGACAATATTGGTGATTGTTTTTATGATGGTTGTTTCTACAAACGGTCTCACATTTTGGGTATCCACTATGATGTGGTTCAATAGGTCACCGGAACCATATTTTCTATGGATATCCAAAGATAGGAATTCTAATTTTTGGACCAGTGCCCTTTGCAGTTCAAAAACAAAATTCCTGCTAACAACTGACGCAAGGGAAATTCTCATATAGGCGGAAACACCATAAAGCAAGGAAACAAACGAAAGACTGACAATGCCAAAAACTAAAACATCATCGGTAGTTTTGCCAATATTAAATCCATAAAACGAATGTGTGTAGTTTTGTGAAATAAACCCATCAACCAATGTGCCTGTGATTACCGGTATTTGCATAGGAATCAAAACAAAAACAATAGACCACAATATGGCAAAAGTGAGTTTGACTCGGTATTTCTTTAAGAAAGTTAGCCCATATTTTATAATGGATGAATTTTTTTTCTTTCCGTTTTTTTTACTTCTGCCCATTTGACTATACTAGGTTGGGGTGTTTCCTTCTTTTTTTTGTTGTCAAATCACCAAATGCCGATCCAAGTGTCATTGTGGCTTTTGCGGAAGATATTATGGGTATGGTAGAGGATTTTTCAAATTCTTTTACATATAGGGGCGATGATGTTATTGCTCCTGACAAGGCATTTATTTTATATCCTAGGTTTTCTAGAAAATGTACTGTGTATAGAGCAGATGGAGCGCTATCGGCTGCAACTGCCATTCCACTTACTCTGTTTTTAAACAAAGGCTCCGATAACAAAAAATTGGTTTCCCGCTCCAAAACACCGTCTGCTATTTCCATTATTATTATGTCTGGATGTACTGTTTCCATATCCGTTAGCATAGTTTCAAACAATTCAATCAATTCCTTTTCTTCACACTTGTATGTGGATGGAAAACCGTAATCGCTAAAGTCCGTGGCATAGAACGCGCTTGCAGAAACCATTTCATCGTAATCTCTTGGAGAAATACTTCCTGTTAGTTTACATGCGGCTACCACCAATCCCTGTTGAGAGAATGATTTCACTAACTTTCTAACAAAAGTTGTTTTTCCCGCATTCATTCCAGACCCTACAACAGCTAACAGGTTTGTTGTTCCTTTGGGTTTTGGTTTATCGAGATTAGGATGTCTTTGTTGAAATATAATTTGCTTTGTATTCACCTTTTGATTTGATGATTTGTCCTTCAAAAAACCTAAAAATAGCACTTCCGTAGATCTGCCAATAGAATTGTGCCTGGATTTTACACTTCCAACCATGCCTGCAGTAGTCAGCAGCGAGAGATCTTTTAGTCCCTCCACCTCGGCCTCAAAGGCATCAGTGGCATATCTGTTACCAAATACGCCAATAAATAAATCGCCCTGGTATATTCTCATTTTTTTATTGCTAGTGTCTATCAACCTTTCGTGACAGCCAACATGAGTTACCCTAAATAGGCCAAGATCACCTACGGCGGGTGTGTCATTAATTGCATCTAATTCACCAATTAGGTATTCGCCATTAAGCATTCTGCATGCCCATGACCATTTTATTTGACTGTGTTGTTTGTTAATGTCTTTGTTTGATTCATCCAAAGCAGCTACGTTATGGGAAAGAGGCATCATCATTTAGTATAATTATACTGTAAGATGATACCGTATATTTACAATATTATAAAAAGATTACAATATTTTAATGCATAAAATACAATTATTTCAATAATAATTTTTCTGAATATAAAATCTATACTAACAGGACTAATTCTTTTGGCAAAACAAACGCATATTTTGATTTATGGGAAAAATGGGTCAGATGTTTGCTTTTTTGGGGTTTATGGTTTCTATTTGAATTGCGACCAAATAATTTGTTATTGATTATGTTTTTAAATATGTGAGATATATATGTTATTATATATCATAATATAGTATTTTGCATTTTAGATATAGTAAATAAGAGATATATCGATATAAAAATATCTCCACAATATCTTTTTTTTCATAGGTAGATAATTCCTAATTAATTACAATAAATGTATTACACATATTTAGGGTATTTTAAGGTTAATTGCTACATCAAAGTTACAGGTGATAAACGCTTAAGTGAAAATGGACATTCTTTCACATATTTGTGAGTGACAGGATTAACAATTGTAATTGAATTGAGTGTCATTTTTCATGCGCCTTTCCTAAAAATAGTGTTCTGTAGAAACCAATGATAAATATGCTATCAATGCTTATTCCTCAGTGATGCAATAGAATCGCATTTGATAATGTTTAAAAGACTAATTTACACATAACAGTTACGGCTGAAATAAAACGATGCGATCTATTGCACAAACTATTTTCATAGCATTATCTTTGGAATCCTTTGCATACTTTAAGCCCCAGCAAACTTTTTTGGAAAACACCGTTAATTTTGCTTAAAAAAATCGCCTTTCATTTTTGGATACGCCTCTCAAGACATCTGGAAAGACAACTAACAATCCAATACACAGTTGAACAAAAATCATGATTAACTGATAAGGACCTCGGTTGGAAATAAATCCCATTTTGGATTTACAATAATACAAGAACCGTCTCCAATGCCCACAGCATTATCATTCACCGAATTTTTAGTTACGGGCAAGGGAAAAGCAGTAAAGCAAAATTTGGACGCCATTGTAGCATTGCAAAATTTTTTTTGCGTCATTTTCATATTTGGCATGTCAAACCCATATTTTTAATTATGGTATATGATAAGGAAACATACTCGCATGGATTCATTAATCCGGGATTCATTAGATTGGATACGTCATAAACCAATTTCAGATCTATGCAAAGTCAAGGCACGGATTATTTCATTTCAATATAAAAATGGAGTCAGCCTTTTTTTGTGCATGGTTTTATACTTGTTTTTCTTCCCACATGAAAAGGGATCACCAATTCATTTAATCCCAATAAAAGGATTGAGATTAAAGTGGCAAAAAAATTGCTTTTTTTATTGTTTATATCTTTATATGTTTAGGAAACACCCAATCTCTTGTGGGAAAACAAAATGTATCGAGTATTGCTTTAATGTACATAATCACCACCATAGCATTATTTTCATTAGTAACAGGACAATCAACCTCATTACCAACTTTTGATAATAATATTATTAATGATGGTGAAAACAATGAGGCATTTGCTCAGCAGGCTAACGGTAACCTTACAGTCCTACAAGATACATTAATACCGCTTTTGGATAATTCAAAACAAAGGCAAACAATATTGCCACAACAAGCTCAAGGGCAAGGGCAAGCGACGTCAACACCACCAAATCAAACAATATCAGCCCCCAATCAAACACAACAAACTCAAGGACCTCTAATAAAACCTTTTACTATCCCTACAGACGACGAGGATGGGAGTATAGGAATCTCGAACTTATACGTTAACAGCCCCACTAGCTACAGTAATGAAAGTGATACAGGTGCGGACATTGTTCTGCTTAGTCAAAGTTACAATAGCGATGAGTCTGGCGATAAAATTGTTGGAGAGGTTCTAAATAACGGTAGCGGAACAGCTCAGTCTGTCAAGGTATCTGCGTCATTCTACAACCAAAATGGATCAATTGTTGACTTTGTGTCATCCGATGCACAGCCCACTACAGTTGAACCGGGCAATAAAGCAGCATTTAATATACCAATTCCAGGTGAAACCACCAGGTCCGAAGCCCACAATTACGAACTCACTCTCAATTGGAAAGACACTCAACATTCTGTAAGGGTTATAGGAGAGCAGGCTGAATCTGGCGAATTAAGTGACAACAGTGACAACACTGACACCGGTGAGGCGGACAGTGACAACACTGACACCGGTGAGGCGGACAGTGACAACACTGACACCGGTGAGGCGGACAGTGAGTAGGATAGACTGAGCATTTGTCATGATTATTTCATGCAAAGCAAAATAAAGATAGTATAACGGTGTATCACATTTTGGTTGAAACAGGCAACACCCAACAGAAGGCCAGCAACAAAAAGAAACTCATTGTTATCAAAACCTGATTTAACAAAAGAAAAGAAAAGCAATCACGCAATTTTGCCTCTTCGTCAGAACATACCGCAAACACATGGTCCCCCAATTCCAGAGATAAGATAATACATTTTTCCAATTCATCTTTCTTCGATGTATCATAGAATGTGTGAAATTAAAATATTATAGCACCTGCGGGTAAAGGGGGTTGCTTGAAATTGCGTCTTAAAATCATGTTTGCCGTTATGCGTCACGGTCACCTACCGCAAGTTAAGGAGTCAATGAATACCGCATCCCTGTACTTGAGTAATTAGTTAGGTGAGCACATTATTTAGCGGCCCAACTTATTTACAGTTCAAGCGGCACCACTGATACATGTTTTTTTCCCTTCCCCATTCCTAACTTATTGCGCCTAACTAGGGTAGAAATTTTACATTATTGGGTGCTGACTTTCCCTGACGGCATCAGAGCAGGGGCAGGCACAATTCTCCACTATTTGCAGGTTATGGTGGACACCTCTTTGACAGTTTTCACATAATTGAGGTTGGGACATCAGAAAAGCAACACGCATATTAAAATAATAAAGTTTGCCATACAGTAAAAAAGATGACTTTGACGAATTTTTTCAATAGCCATTTGGATTGTGTTTTGGTTCTTTGGTTTTTCGAAGGATGATATTAGGGCCTTATAGAATACGAATGATGAAAACATTGCCCATCTATCGCATTGCAACATCAACTAACACCCGTTCTAATAACTATGAATTAGATGATTTGGCTAAAAGACTATTTGAAATAGGCAACTATTCTCTCCAAGAAACCAACGGACGCAGATTGCTCAGATCTTCAAATCACCTAATAGACGTGGATAACAAAAGTGGAGCGGTATGGGCAGTAGATCAAACAGATCTATGGAATCCAAAACTGTACCCACATCTACCGAACAGACAAAATGCAAGTAAAATAGCAGATGAGTTTATAATAAAAAACAACCTTCTTCCCAATGTAGAAGAAGACGACAACAACAACCTTTTTGCGATAGAGATGCTTGAGCCTGCAGGTAGTTACATATCGACTATGAGCAGAATTAACGGTGAAAGAGAGGATCGCCAACTTGACTACAGAATACAGTATTCCTTTCAAATGATATTAGACGATGATCCGGAAAACGAAGGTGGTGCGACAGCAGACATCGCCGTTCCCATTATTGGCGCAGGTGCAAAGCTAGGCGTAACAATAGGAGATGAAGGAAAAATTATAGCATTTAATAGCTCATGGCAACCGTTGGAATCCATAGAGACTAATGCGGATTATATTCCACGAGAAGTAGCTGACACATACTTTAGAAAAATAACAGAAAAACTAAACATAGAATCGTTTGATGCCACCCTGGCATATACTATCACCCAATCACATCCAAACAAGCAGCAGCAGCAGCAACAACAGTATCTATATCCGGTTTGGACCTATAGAAGTAATTGTAACGTCGATAACCACAAGTTCCCATTAAGGATTATAACCATTCCTGCGACAGGGTTTGGTCCGACTCCCCCAAGATATGAACCCCAACCGGGACGATCAAAGCAACACACACAATTGAATTGGAATTGGAAAACCGGAAAAAGAAGGGGGTTAATCTCCATCAATCCTTATGAGGCAAGCACATCCTGGGTTGGTCAAACCGGTGGCCTAAGTGGCAGCAGAAACAACGCCCAAGGATTTGTAGATGAACTAAAAAACGCAGGATGGAACATAAACTTCAACTGGGGAGACTGTAACGCATGGGATAACGATTGGGCAGGAATGGACGATAACTATATCGATTCGTCAGACTTTGTATTTTACACAGGCCATGCCGGTGTTGACGGATGGCAACTTTTCAGCCCTAATGATTGCAGCCCAAGATATTTAACACCAGAGACAACTGGGAACTCCCCTATGGCACCCAACAATAGATGGGGACAACAAGACTTAGAATGGATTGTTATTGCCGCCAGCGGTCCATTGGAAGATGACATTTTAGCAAAGGATGGAGGAAACGCCTTAAACCGGTGGGATGGAATATTCGACGGCTTACACACATTGATGGGATATGGTGCAGTTACTTTTGACAATGTACATGAAGGACAAAGGATTGTTCAGTATGCTCAAGAAGGTCAAACCCTAATCAACGCATGGTTCCGTACGGCCCAAGAGATCCAACCTTCCAATAACGGATGTGAGGCACCATATGGTCCCACCGTTTATGTTGGAGCGCTATGGGTGGGAAATGAGGGGCAGCCAGATCCTTTTAATGATCATCTATGGGGATATGGGTCAGTAGCGGCAGATCCGGTTGACCCAAGCTATATTTCATGTATGTGGGTTCCATGCTAATGACCCCATATCTTTTTGTGCATTAGGGCTTCCCTTAGCACAATAATAACATTATGTTTTGTTGAGTGGAAAATGTTTGTTATATCGAGTATAACGGTTTCAAATACAATTCATTTAGACACCGCATTATAAAAGTCAGATTCAATCAAATGGATTCACCAAAGACATGGCAATCTGTATTACGACAACACACAATCACCTGTGTGCATTTATCAACCCACAAACCTATAGTAAGTTTTTATATGCAGATATTGGTGTTAAATCACCAACTATCAACGAATTTATGCGTTAGTTAACAACCCCCGAGCACCATATTGTTTCTTGGTGCCTTATTTCATCAAGTATCCTTGATAGGTTATGGATAGATACCAGACCGTTTTACAATACGTAACTACAATATGTGTTTTTCGGTTATTTCCGTGTATAATTTAACTTCCATTGGTCTGACCAACAAACCACCCACTTTTTCCCTGTTTTTATACGATTGCGGGCTTTCATAGTGTTTATCAAACATATCCTTACTTGTCCACAATTCAACAAACATGATTTCGTTTAGGTTTTCAGTTGAAGAATTTAGGACATATGAGATATTGCCTTCTTCCTTTCTTGAGGGCTCAACAATGGGAACAAGAATATTCAGTAACTCCTGCCTTTTCCCTTCTTTTGCTTCAAGAAATGCCAAGACCCGCAAAGGAGAATTTCCATTAGAGGGTTTATTGGATTTGGAGTCATCGTTTCTCATTTTTCAATAAAATTATAAATGTTAAATAAACTTTATGATAAGTTTGTGAATTAGGCTATGTAACTCAATATAATTAGGCAGAGTTAAAAAGATAGATTCATCATCCATATGAACCACCATAACATCGTATCAACCTGTTAACCCTTAACCCCAATTTTTATAGTCTGCAACATGTTTAAACCTAGCCATCCTGGCTTTGGTTATCACAACAAGATGGCCAGGTTCACATAAGACACGCATTCAAACAGTATATTGAAACATCCATTCACGGCGGGCTTTTTGGCGCCAAAACAGTAACAACAACTAGGAAGAGAAAACCCATAAAAAGGAGTGATTTTATGGATGGAACAAAATCACCACATCAAGACCGCAATAGAACTACAATCAGATCAGACCAGATCAAACACAGTATGAACACGGTGAAGAGGGGGGTTAATCTTAATTTTCCAATCGATTTGGCATTCCAGCCAACATTAACCACATTTCCCAAACTAACAATGGCAGGGCAGTAGCACAGCATCTTTAGGCACCATAACAACTAACCCTTTTTTTATCAACCCTTTTGCAAATACTCTGTATATCGAGGTGGCAAATAGAATATCTTTTCTGGTTTTATTTTGAGAATAATTCTCTGGACATTGGGCGAATGAGAGGGATACCTTTCAGCGTTAAGGTATCTCCTTGCAAGATTATCTATATGCTCATCAGCGCCTTCGGTTGTCTGTTCAACCACCCTTCCCTTAATGGTTACCATGCTATATGGGTTGTATTCATCAACTAATGAAATCGATACCCGCGGGTCTCTGGACACATTCTTTTGCTTTATTCGATCCTTTGCAGTATTTACCAGAATCATCCACTCTTTAGCATCTTCATTTTCCACTATATCCATCCATGTTGGAGTCACCTGTGGTGAACCATCCTTGTTTACAGTGCCTATAAAACCAAAATTTTTTCCTCTAAAGAATCTGATGATTTCGTCTGTCAGTATGATTTTATTGTTATTGTCGATATTCTCGTTTTTACCCATTTATTTACACCAATAAATAATGTTATTTGTTGTGGAAATAAACGTTTTAGATGAAAAATAAAGGAGGCAACAGATCCAAATCATCTCTCAAACGGCTCTGTTAACTTAACGAAAATCCTATAGCTTGAAGATGTCTTTTTTCTTATATGCGCAATAAAAGAAACAGAACGCCTTCAGAACACATTGGCCATGGTTTGTATTTGTACTTTCTTGGCTTATCGACCAGAAATGTAGCCAAAGCATTATCTTTTTTGCATATTGTCAAGAGAAGCCACGTTGCAATCTGGAAGTGGATTCAGAAATATCACCCCAAAAGGATGTCCTCCAAGAGAAACAGAATTTCTGAATTCGTAGTTGCCGAGACGGCAATTAAGGCTGGTTCAGAATACCTCTGGTTATGGGTCGCCATAGAACCAAAAAACAAGCAGATTCTCGCACTGTCCATATCCAAGGAAAGAAACATGTTTGTGGCAGAAAGGTTTATCGCAGGTTTGGCTAGTACTCATGGGAAGCATCCGGTTTCAACGGATGGTGGAACTTGGTATCCGCAGGCTTGCCGGTTCCTGAAACTCGATCACCATATCCATTCCCCTTTGGAGAAAAGCATTATTGAAAGGACAATGCAGTACATAAAGGACAGGACAGAATGTTTTGATGATTACTTTCCTTGCAACAGAAAGAAGGGTTGCAATTTCTTCCACATCAAAAACTGGCTCAGCCTATTTGCGACAATGCGTAACAAGGAGATGCTAAACGCTTAAGTTAACAGGGCCTCTCAAACACATGTAACCATCTCTGGTGCCATGATTACAGATCGATATAGACAA
>JBBJMN010000017.1:0-28312 GCA_037720485.1 Candidatus Nitrosocosmicus sp. | reverse complement strand
CCAATTCATTAAACCTGATTGTCCAAGTTTTCAACATCTTTCCTACCTTTTTTTCTGGTTGTCCTTTTCTTTTGCGACAGAACAAGTGTAAAAACTTTCTAACGGATTGCGTTGAATTATGCGTTGGGACGTTATATGACGTTTAAATAAGGATCAGACGTAGATATACTTAAGGTAAATTATTAAACATCCCGTCCTCCTAGGGCTACAGGCGTCCTCCATTAGAAATGTAACAATATCATAATACCATGAACATATATATAATAGTTTTAGTTTGATGGGCATTTGAATCGGCGTAGTTTTTCCAGCATGTTTTTTCCACACGTCCTTTTGAACTCCCAAAAACAAATCAACTGAAGAAACCAAACAACTGGTTTAACAACGCGGATGGTTTCAGCAGAATCAGACACGGTACAACCTTACCACCAAAGAAAAAGACATCCGGAAGAGTGTGCAGAATCGAAATAGGTTAAAAAAAGAATATTTAGAAGCCCAGAAAACATCAGTTAATTGTAAAAAATAAGGCAAAAATTATGTTAAAGATTAAAAGAGACGGAATAACTAATGTGTTCTGGCAACTTTAACTAACTCTCTCAGATGGGATAATGACCTCACCTGTGCACCGTTTACCTTTTTGTAAAGACTCCAAAATTGTTCATTTGTTAGGTCTTTTCTTTCTTTTAGTATTTTCAAATGGCGTCTCATAGAACGCACTTTTATAACATAAACTTCTTTTTTGCCCACTCTGGCGGTTTTTTTTCCTTTCTTCGATCCAGGACCAGTTCCATGTTTCTTTTTTATTTGCAGCTTTGTTCTTGTTCTACCTCTAGAGGTGCCTTTGATCTTTGCAGTCCAAATAGACCCATTTTTTACTAAAGATTTAATGTTTTCGCGGGTGATTGAATCTGCGACATCATCTAATTTATCAGGTTCAAACCTAACACGATTAACACCCACTCCAAGGATTCTAGAAACCAATTCTCTTTTTTTACGAATGTTAACAACCATAATTTTACACCTTTTGTTCTTTTTTATCAGGACTTTTTATTTCAGATAATGTTTCTGTTTTTGTTTTGCCTTTTGTTCCATTAAGCAATTTGATTCCCAGTGATTTAGCTTTTTCGATTATTTCCAACCGTTTTTTATTCCCTACAGTATGAGCAATGCGTGCTGCATCTTTGTTTTTATCCAATAGGGATAAATCATTAACATTATAAACCAAATTATCCACAAAACCAGAAGGATGTAACCCACGAGCTAGTTTTGGACCACCATAGCCAATCTTGACTAGTGGCGGAACTCCAGAGTATTGTTTACGCATTTTATTATCAATGCCATCTGGTTTCCTCCAATTGGTCGCTAATCTTTTATACCTCCAACTTTCTTGTCGTTTAAATTTTGGACGTCGGTCGGAAATCTTTTTACGTTGTTCAAGGAGCTCGCTATTGATTACCATAATAACTTTTTATTTTTCCTTGAATAAATAAATATGTTTCCGAAAATCAAACAATAAAACTAAAGACAATAGTAATAATTTAGAGAAGCATCATAAGGCCCATTATTAAAAGTAACTAGATAAAACGTCAAAATATTGACAAAAAAAGAAAAGGATAAAAGGTTTTATAAATAATGATAATTTAATGAATAAGTACGAATTACCATCTGTCCCTTATAGTTATGATGCCCTAGAGCCACATATTGATGCAAAAACTATGGAAATCCACCATACAAAACACCATCAAACATATACCAACAATCTTAATGCAGCTATTGAGAAATGTTCACAGGATATTCAAAATAAGGATGTAACAGAAATTTTATCCAACCTTGATCAAGTACCAGCCGAATTAAGAGGTGCAATTAATTTTAATGGGGGGGGATTTGATAATCACCGCATATTTTGGAACAACTTATCCCCAAATGGAGGGGGAGAACCAAGTGGTTCAATTTCAGATGCAATAAATTCATCATTTGAAAGCTTTGCTAATTTTAAGGAAAAATTCTCTGCTGCAACGATAGCCATTCAAGGCAGTGGATGGGGATGGTTGGCATATAATCCATCAAGCAGAAAGGTAGAATACAAATCGATGCCAAATCAAACAAGCCCTAGAACAGAAGGGTTAGTGCCTCTTTTAGGATGTGATGTATGGGAACATGCATACTATCTAAAATACCAAAACAAGAGACCCGACTATGTTAATGCATGGTGGAATCTGATTAACTGGGATGATGTAAGCAGTAGGTTTGATAAAGTAAGAGGCTAACCAATTATCTATTTATTTTAACCCCAGACTCTTTTACCAATTAATAACACCGTTAATTAAAGTCAATTCGTCCAAATCCCTCCCTAACTGTGGTATTGACATTCATGGTATAGTCATAGATCTTTACTGAATAGTCCTTCAGGATGGCCATCATTTTATCATCAATGTTTTTGCTCATATAAAAACCAGGGCAATCGCCAGTAAGTTGAAAAGAAGCATGGACGGACATACGGTTATTTTCATATTGGCTCCATGAAAAAAAAGGATATAACCAACAAACTCCCGGCTTATCGGGATGGAGATCACAGGAACCATGGTCGTCTAAAAATCTACAAGAAATGGGGTTTCCGTTATCAACCTCATTTTCATCATTTTTTCTTTTTAAATTGATCATCGTTAATGTGGTTATGAGATTTGAATTATCGGAATTGGTGGCAGAATTGGCATCCCACGATGCAACGTATGTTTCATTTGTTATGAAATCAGATTTATTTTTATAACCCAAACCTTGAGAAATCCTTGCAATATCATCAACAGTTAATGGTAAACGGCCCTGCCGATTACAACAATTATGACAATCAGGCCATAAACAACCCCATAAAAGAAAAAGAGAAGGATCCGTTATATAGGGAATATGAAAAGTAACTTGATTTATCTTTATTTGATAGTCTTGCAAGTCCATCCTTTTTCCTACGTGTAAATCCCTTACAATCGGATCTATATCCCATTTTTTAGAAAGCATATCAAGGGATAAAGAAATAAGACTGGTTTCATCAGAGCCAGTATTGGAGATAGTCATCAGATGTAAGATTATAAAACCCGTTGTTTAAATGTGACTATGATATCAATCAAAAAGAAAATGAACAAAATAAAAAGAAAATGTCATTAGAAAACTCCATATCCAAAGAAAGAAAAAAAGGAAAACATGCGTCTTCAACAGAAAATCGTCGATTAGTATGGGAATATGTTATTTGGCCACTGGTGCTTGATGTCAATAGAAACTATTTTACGTTAAAAGAGTATCACATACAAAGGGATACAATTTGCAAGGAGAGAAATATATTTCCATCAAAGGTTGCTGGCGGGTTTGTATCACTATTAGTTAAAGGAATTTTAATTCGAGAAAAAAACATCTATTCCATCCATTATAAGCTTATACCATACATGAGAAAAAAGGTTAATTTGGATTATGGTACTGTGATACGAGAAGTAAACACAAAAAAATAAATATTATAACTCAAATACAGGTATTCCGATTTTTAGTCAAAGATAAAATAAAATAGTGGAAAAGTTTTATGATAGTGGTAGCTCGTGAAGCCCGGTCGAACCAATAAAAACTACAATATTGGTGCCGAATCTAGCGGTCAAACTCCCAGGACTAAGGATTCCAGGCTCTGAATCTTATATTAGAAAAGACACCTGGAGACAGCAGTTCGAATCTGCTCCGGGCTACTTGAAATAATCAATTACAAAAATAACTGGCCCGTCAAATTTCCGTATTGACCAATTTATATTTATAAATATAAAATGGCCAAATATTGTTAAAATTATATATACGGTCCTGCATTGAGTATCTCTTCAGGAACAGGTTTGAATTTTTTAAAGTTTGTAACAAAGAGATTGGATAATCTTTTTGCTGAGAAATCATATTTTTCTTTATCATGCCAAGTGTTCTTCGGATCTAATATCTCTGAAGGCACTTTGGGGCAGGTATTAGGATAATCAAGATTAAAAATTTCATGGTGATGATAACCAACATCATTCAAATTCCCATTTATAGCAGAAGAAACCATCAGACGAGTAAACTTTAAATCTATTCTTTTCCCAATACCATATGGGCCTCCAGACCAGCCAGTATTGATAAGAAAGACTTTGGAGTTATGTTTAGTAATTTTGTCACCCAATAGTTTTGCATACTCTGTTGCCCTACGAGGCATAAAAGGAGCGCCAAAACATTGTGAAAAAGTCTCCTTTGGTTCAGTAATGCCTCTTTCAGTCCCAGCTAATTTACTGGTATAGCCAGACATAAAATGATACATAGCCCCTTCTTTTGATAACTTTGATATTGGCGGCAGAACCCCAAAGGCATCAGCAGTTAAAAAAACAATAACAGAAGGATGACCACAAATGCTGGGTATTACTGAACGAGGTATAAAATTAAGAGGATAAACAACTCTAGTGTTTTCAGTTAGGCTGCCGTCTGAAAAATCAGGTTCACGGGATATGGGATCAATTACTACATTTTCCATCACAGATCCAAATTTAATTGCATCCCAAATCTGGGGTTCTTTATTTCTATTTAGGTCTATACATTTAGCATAACATCCACCCTCAAAATTAAAGACACCGCTATCAGACCACCCATGTTCATCATCACCGACTAACCTCCGGTTTTCGTCTGCTGAAAGAGTCGTTTTTCCGGTTCCTGAAAGACCAAAAAACAACGTAGAAGTACCATCATCCCCTAAATTTGCAGAACAATGCATAGGAAAAATCCCTTTGGTAGGTAAAATAAAATTCATTATTGAAAACATGGACTTTTTTATCTCACCTGCATAAGAGGTGGAACCCATAAGGACTAGTTTCTTTTTAAAATTCATTATTATGAATGTCTCAGATTTCGTTCCATCGACTTCAGGTACGGCGGTAAAATCATTGATAGACAAAAGTGTGAATTCAGGAATAAAATTTGATAGATCATCTTTTGACGGTTTTATAAAAATCTGATTTGCAAATAGGCTATGCCAAGCCTTATCAGTTATAACCCTGACAGCTAAACGAGAAAATGAGTCTGCTCCAACGAATCCATCATAAACATACAGTTTGTCTTTCAATTCATTTTTCTCAATAAACTTCATCATTTTATCAAAAATTTTGTCAAAGTTCTCCTCTGATATCGGATGATTGACCTTTCCCCAATCAACAGAATTTGCAGTGATCTCATCACGTACAATAAATTTATCTTCGGGGGATCGACCGGTAAATTTTCCAGTTTTTACAGACAAGGAACCTGTAAAAGACAGTTCACCTTCATGATTTAAAATAGCTGATTCAACTAATAGAGGAACCGATAAATTCTTTCGCCCCTGATTAATTGTCAATTCCATCTTCTAGATTTGCTTCATGATACCAATGGTTATAATCTTTGGGGTAGATTGTTATTAAAGATACAGATAATAAATTATAAAAATATTCTAACAAAAATAAATTTTTATAATTTATTACAAAACAATTTAAATTACTTAAAAAATATAATAAAGGTTCTCGGTATAAAATAAATTAAAAGTAGAAAAGCACTAGAATTCGCTATTTAACTAAAAAATCAGATAAATCAATATTAAAGAAATACTTAAGAATTCCAACATAACTTTTAATTGGTGGTGGAATTTCATCTTCACAAACTAGGTCCAAATCCCTAGCGTTAAACCATATCATAACACTTTGTAAAATATTAAGGAATCGAACATACTGGCTTTCAACAACCCCAAATGATTGTATATACTTTTCAGATAAAATCCATGATGCCGTGAAATCAATACAGTTGGTACCATAAAGTTTTTTTAATTGGTCTCTGATATCAACTCCAAAAGTAAAGGGCTTTTTACACAAAATAAGTGGAAAATCGACTTTATCAGGAATAAACAAACCAGGAGGAGACCAAATAGATATTATTCTCGTACCATCCCGAACATCGTATTTGAATTTATCAAGTAATCTCTCATTGATTTTTTCATCAGTAAACCATGAAAATATAACCGTGGCCTCAGACAGTGACGAGTTAACTACATCCTCATTTATAATATCTATCTGATCAACGGATGGATTTATTTTGGACTTTATATGACTAATAATTTTCGGGTTAATTTCTATACCAACAGATTTTCTAGCACCATATTCTCTGCTTGCAATCAGAAGTGAGGAAAAATTTTGACCAACACCCAAATGATAAAATACATCATTCTGATTTAATTCGCAAAAAGAGAACATATTTCTAAAAAAACTATCAGGAATCACAACATCATCACCCGATATTACAGATGATGGAAGAGTTGCAATAAAATCATCTATTTTCAATAATACTATTTTTTTTATCACCTATAAAAATTAATTTTAATAGGGAAATAGACAGACAATATACTAGTCATTGGTTAAGGTTAACGAACTAGATTTCCACATACACATTATTGTTTTCAATAACAATTTGATAGGTCTCTTGTTTCTTTAATTTTTGGGGAAACCAAATAAGTTCACCGTTTTTAACGTTCCACTTTGCGGCATGCCAAGGACAGACCAATTCTTTATGATTAAGAATAGATCCTTCATGCAGTTTAGCCCCAGCGTGATTACAAATATTATTTATACCATAATAATCTCCATCAATATTTACAACTAAAATTTCTCTCCCACCCGCAGTAATATTTTTCAAAGAGCCCTGAGGAAGATTTTCGGTGGTATCTACTAAAAACTTCGTCATAAAAATTTATAATAAAATAAGTATTTTAAACCATATGCAATTATTAAGATTCTTTATAGTTAAATTCAGGATGAAGTAACTTTATTAACAATGCTTTTTGTACATGTAACCTATTTTCTGCTTCGGCCCAAACAACAGAATGAGGGCCATCAATTATTTCAGATGTCACCTCTTTACCCCTTTTAGCGGGTAGACAATGCATGAAAATGAAATCCCTTTTTGCATTCTTAACTAAATTCTCGTTAACTTGGTATAACGGTAAAAAAATGGCATCTCTTTTTTCTTTTTCATCCTCTTTTCCAATTGATATAAAAGTATCTGTAGTTACTATATCCGCTTCTTTAACAGCTTCAACAGGATCGTTAGATACCAAAACATAACTACCGTTTTTCTTGCCCTCCTCTATTGCAGTATTAATTACCCAATTCAAAGGTTCAAAACCAGGAGGGGTCGATATTTTTACATTAATTCCCAGTTTTGAGCACCCTAATAACAAATCATTGCAGATATTATTACCATCACCGACAAATGCCAGTGTAATGCCATCGAGTTTCTTTTTGTATTCATAAATAGTCATCAAATCAGATAGTATTTGACATGGATGAAATAGATCAGATAAACCATTTATGACAGGTATGTTTGAGTGTAACGAGAGTTTCTCCAGGTCGCCATGAGCATACACCCTTGCTACAATGCAATCAAGATATAATGAAAGTGTTCTTGCAGTATCCTCTATAGACTCACCTCTAGACAATTGCAAATCATTATAAGTGAGGTTAATGGCATGTCCCCCTAACTGCAATATCGCAGTTTCAAAGCTAATTCTTGTCCTTGTGGAGGGTTTTTGGAAAATCATTCCCAATATTTTACCCCTTAATATTGGAGTTTTTGAATCACGAGTATTTAATGGATTTTTTATATAATTAGCAATATCAATAACAGAAATAATTTGTTCTCTTGACAAATCACAAATACTCAAAACATTTTTATTCAATATTAAAAATGAAAAAATTCTTTAATTTAATGTTTTCAAAAGTGGGGAGGAAATGACAGATAAAAGGCAGTGGACATCTAGGGTTTTTTTTTCTTAAACCATCCAAACAAGCCCCCCTTATCACTAGAATTAGATTTGTTCTCAACATTTGAATTAATTTCTTCTCCAACTTTCGATTTACCACCATCACCAATAGCACTATCATTATCTTTTGGTATAGATTCTGGTACAGCATCTTTCATAGAATTGGCATTGAGATCAGAATGTGAACTGTCATGTCCTTTGGATTCCGTTTGTGAGTTAATTTCTGGCGTCGAGTCAGTTATTTCAATGTTATTTTTTTGCTGGTTTTTTATTATGCTATCCAAAGAAATCGGGTCCACCGCCGTACTTTTACCACCGTTTGAGTCAACTTCCGCACCAGACTTTGAAAATGTCTTTATTGTTTGTGTTTCTTCTGCTGCATCATGAGAATCAAAGGGTTGCTCTGTTTTATAGGAACCAGTTAAAGCCAAGTCATCAGCAGAGACGTATAAAGAATCGTGACTGAATACAGTATCAATAAATTTTTCTTTATTGAATATAACTAAATCATCATATCCTTGCCCCATACCAAGATACATAATAGGTTTAGATGTGATATACGATATAGATATTGCAGCACCCCCCTTTGCATCAGCATCAGATTTTGTTAAAATGGCACCGTCAAATTCAGTATAAGAAAAAAACTCTCTTGCTTGATTTATAGTGTCGTTACCAGAAAGCGAATCCCCAACAAATAATTTCATATCGGGCTTTATTACCTTGACAATTTTACCTATCTCAAACATGAGATTTTTTGCAGTTTGCATTCTCCCCGCTGTATCAATCAACACAGTATCAACATAATGTTTTTTAGCGTATTCTAATGCATCTCGAGCTACAGCAGATGGATCAGCACCATATCTTTGAGATATAATCTTTATGGAAAGGTTTTCAGCGTGAGCAGTTATTTGCTCTATTGCGCCTGCCCTATGAGTGTCTGCTGCAGCAATAACCACAGAAAAGCCATTTTTTTTTAATAAATTTGCAACTTTAGCAACGGTAGTAGTTTTACCAGTTCCATTAATGCCAAGGAAAACAATTACAAAAGGTCCCCCTTTTTTCTGTTTCTTTTCCTGAATTAGACCCAATAAATCGATTGATCCAGCTTTAGATAATATTTCCCTAAAGTTATTTTTTAAGGTAGATGCGATAATCTGCTCCGTTGTTTCGTTTTTTTGAATTTTCATGCCAACTAAATTGTTTTTTATTTGAAGGGAAAGATCATCAATAACTTCTTGTGAAACATCACTTTCTAAAAGGGCAACTTGTAAATCAAAAAGACTTTCATCTAATTCTTTTTCAGAAAGTTCTTTTTGACTAATACTCCTAGCAGCATTAGAAAACGCTCGTTTTAATTTATCAAACATACAAATTCACTTACTATTAAAATATTAGGCATCGACAAATAATTCAGCACAAATAAATTAAATTAATGGGGATGGTGGTGACCAGAATGATCCGATGGATTATAGTTTTGCCCTTGCATTTGACCCACATAAGAGTTAACAGTATTTTGAATTTCCATCATTCGATAAGATATTTGTTGTTTTTGTGAGGATAATTGCTTTGATGCTGTTTCAAACTCCTTGATTCGTTGCTCAATAAAATTAACTGCATCCTCTTTTTTCTTTTCAATTACTACTCCGCCCCCGACATTAACAAGAACTTTATTTATAGGATAAATGGCGCTATTAACATATATCCCTATACCGAGAGGAATCAATGACGAGGTTTCCGCATCTAGAGATAAATTTTTTATTGCTTCAAATGAATTATGAGACTCTTCTAAAAGTTTATGCAACATCGACTCTTTGGATATGATGTCATTATAATACGATTCCAATAATTTGGATTCTTGGATCATCTCGTTGATTGAATGTTCTGTCATACTGCGATTATTTTCTGCACCATCTATTGCCATAATATATATAATTTACGGTACCATATTATAACTTTGACGTCAGAACCTACTGTCCATATGTCATGAATAAAACTTGGGATATTTCGCTGCTTTAAAAATTTTATTGAGGAGCAAGTTAACATGCAAAAAGAAAGTTAAGCATATTGTTATGTTTTAGTTTGGGTCTTTATGCCCACATAGCAATTATTCGTTTTTCTTTTTTGTATCAATTTTTGGTTTAAACAGAGTTTTTAGTTTGTTTACATTTAGTGTCAGATCTTTTAGTTTTTCTTCAATTTTTTTAATATCATTGATTGCAGATTGTTCTTTTTTATCACTATCTGATTTTTCTGATTTTTTTGGATTCATGTATTTTGCTAATTGTTAATATTTAAATACAATATGTTTCTTTTTATCAGAAAAAAGTATAATTAAAACCTTTTTGGTTTAACAAATCTGTTTTAGTTTTGCTAGTTACAATAAAAATACCAGTAATATATCAGAATCAACATAAAACAAAACATACAAGTAGTTTTATCTATAAGAACAATAACAAATTAAACCAGATCTTTCAGCACATATCAATTCCAAATTTACTGGATATCTATAATGAAAAAAACAGAAAACAAGAATATATTAATATTGTAAAAAAGTAAACCTCATTGTTGGTTCGGATTTTCATTAATGGATATGGAAATATTGGAAGACGTTTAGCTACTGCTATATCAAAAGATAAATCGATTGAATTAATTGGTGTCGCAAAATATTCACCAGATGGAGAAACTCAAAACGCTTTAGAAAAAGGATATAATGTTTTTGTTCCCAGTGAGATGAAAGATAGTTTTCAAAACAAAAAATTTAAGATTAGTGGCACAGTTGAAGATGCAATTAATCAAGCAGACATCATTATCGATGCTGCCAAAGAAGGCAAAGGTTTTCAAAACAAAAATAAATATTACTCCCCATTAAAGAAAAAAGCCATCTTTCAAGGCGGGGAAGATAGAAACGGAAGGTTTTCTGTAGCTGACATAATTCACAATTCAAGAGTAAATTATAACGAAACATATGAGAAAGAGTATGTAATTCAAGGAAGCTGTAATGTGACTGGAATGGGCAGGATTATTCAGCCACTTTTGGAAAACTATGGCGAATCAATCAAAAGGTATGATGTTAATTTGGTCAGAAGATGGGCGGATTTGGAAGATGCAAAAGAAATCAAAGACACTATCGAGTGGGACAGGCAACCTCATCACCAGGACGATGTCAAAGACTTTATTCCATCTATAAATTTGTATGTTGATTCATTAAAAGTTCCTTCCCGGATGATGCATCTACATCAAATGGCAATAAGGTTTAAAGACAAACCACCTTCCACAGACAAAATCCTAGAAATATTTGATAAAGAATATGGAGTTGCTGTGATCGACAAAGCAAAAGGCACTGCAGACATACGAAATAAAGCCATTGAATTAAAATTTGAACATGGTGATACAGGCATGATTCACATTCATAAAGATATTTTAAAAATTCAAGAGGACATTGTGAAGATATCGTATTCAGATGATCAGACAGGGATGGTGATACCAGAGAACTATATGCTCATACAATCAATGGTTTTAAAAAAATCAAAATCAGAAGCGCTAAAACAAACAGAAAAAATATTCAACATAAAAAAGAAAAGAAGAATACTAGAAGAAGAATTTTAAACATCATTGCAATTATTTTAATCAACTAATAAGCATTCTTAAATTCAGATAATTATAATAGATATACAAATCATCTTCATTTTTACAATCCAATGTTTCCATAACAAGGCATTTAAGATAATTTAGTATCAAACGATATACGACGTACCAAATCTAAGTAAAAAACAACAACCATACAATACCGAAAATTAAGATCTGAAATTTCAGTAGAGAAAAATCAAGTTTAACTCATTTATTATGTACATTGATTGGATATAGGTGCATATTACAATAATACTTTACCTATTGCTAATCAACAAAACAAAAAAAATAATAAGGGTCTGAAATAGTTTTTAATTATTTTTTATGCCAAACACACGGTCAAAATAATCAGATGGTTCAGATAATAATCCCATAGAGGTATTCTCGCCTTCTTTTATGTTAGCCAAATTTCTCGCGAGTTTTTTCTTGTATTCCAATTGCATCTGCCTTGCAATTTGAATACGCTGAGCTTGTGGGGATCCAGCACCATGCATAGACTCAGTTAGGTAACCCACAGCATTACGTCCCATAGTCATGTCTTCAATAAGTCTCATCATTCTAACTTTATCTTCAGTAGCGACTCCCTTTTTACCTTTCAGGTATTTTTCTAAAAGAGGACCGGTCACAGGGCTTCGAAAGTCTTGTTCTGACGGCATAGTAACCATTAAGGCTCCGGCTATATCTTGGGCAAGGCGTCCAATCTCATACGGAAAACGGGTCACATTGTGTTTACAAACATTTGAAAGCATCTCATCGTTAATATAATTACCAGAGGCAGTTTTATAGGCCTGATGGGAAGAGGCAATTCCAGTCGCAAAAATAGTTTCATTCAGATGAGTCATCTCAATTAATTTATCTTTGATATGAGAAGCATTTGTAATTCCATTGTACTCGGCAGCTGATGCCGCAGCGCCAATTATCACATCTCCAAGCCCAGTCTTACACACATAACTTCGTCTATGATAACAGGTAAACCTCTCAACTAAAGTGGCCGCAAATTCCACCTCACCATCCATAAAAATTAACTCGTTTGGAATAAAGACATTATCAAAAATAATTAATGCCTCTTGGCCTCCAAATTGGGCATTACCCGAATCAAGATCACCTGGTTCCATGCTCCTAGTGTCACAGGATTGTCGTCCATAGATATAGGTAATGCCTTTTGCATCAACAGGAATTGCTCCTACTATAGCATAGTCTTTATCTTCGGGTTTTAAACGCATTGTAGGCATCACTATTAGCCAGTGGGAATTTATGCAACCTGTTTGATGTGCCTTTGCCCCTTTAATGTAAACCCCCTTATCATCTCTTTTTACAACATGCAAAAACATATCCGGGTCGTCTTGTTGAGACGGAGATAGGCTACGATCACCTTTTACATCAGTCATCGTTCCCCCTATAACAACATTTTCATATTGTATTTTTTTAATAAAATCAACTAAACGCTCATGGTACCTTGCATTGTGTTTTTTATCAATATCAAAAGTTGTAGAATATAAAGCGTTTAGTGCATCCATCCCAACACAGCGTTGGAAACAGGTGCCTGTTTTTTGACCCAATTTTCTTTGCATCCGATTTTGATTCACCAAATCCTCAGCGCTTTCTACAATGTGTAAAAACCGGTTAACTTTTAATCCCGTCAAAGAGGACGTTGTGGAACCCAAATCCGGATCATCGACTGCCAAATCATAAGTAGCAGCAAGGGCATTAATTGACGGTCTAATCACAGGATGATCAACTGGCTCTTTCACCAATTCTCCAAAAAGATAAACTTGTAAATTCCTATTTCTTAAACTTTCTATATATTCAGACACATTTTTAATAGGCATACAATATAACTAACAAAGGATGATATTTGAATATTCGCATAAGAGGGTAAAAAATCATCATAAATAACAAATACCAACTAGTGAAAAATTTATCTAAAGGATTTAGAACCAAAAACACATATGAACCAAATCAACCAGCTTAAAAAAAATATTGTCGATAACCTGGAATTATGTGAAGAAGAGGCGGAAATTTTTTTAGCATTGATAAAAGAGGAGAAAACATCAACAACAAACTTTAAAAAACATTTCGATTGGAATGCGGAAAAAATGATTGAAAACTGTAAGAAGCTTGAGCAAAAAGGAATGATAATAGAGATAAATGAGAATGAATTTCAGGCCCTTCATCCAAGATTTGCAATAGTAAACAGATATAGGAGGTTATGTGCAGAGAAAAATATTCAATTCAAAAAAAACATCAAAATTGACAACATAGGAATAATGCTAGAAAATTATCAGGATAAAGAATAGCAGTGGATGCAAGGGCTAAATAGGGGAAAAACATCAAATCATTACCTATTATGCAATCTTCAGATTCCTCTAAGAAAAATCAAGACAAAATTGTTTACTTTGGTGTAATAAACATTAATGAAAATGGCAAGAACATAGGTGCAATCGATGTATGGAGAAGTGTAATTACAAAAAAAATCGTATGTGAAGAAAAAAGACCAGGGATTCTAGATATATCTGAAGATATTGGAATGCCAACCATAAGCGACAAAGAAACATGGGCATTAGCAGTAAACAAGCACAGAAAAGGAAAAGATAGATGGAAACTAATAAAAATACCAGAAAACGGCAAAGTGGATTTTGTTGATACTGACGATGAGACAAAGATTTCCGTAAATATAGAAAACCTAAGAATAATAGATCCAGATTGGTGGAGCTTTTTGGTTTCCAAAAACATCAACAGAAGCGTAGAAATATCAAAGGAAACAGTACAAAAATGAAAGCCAACATTCCTGAAGAATATGACAAGATTGATTTTAAAATACATATCAAGAACGTTGTAGAAGGGTCAGTGGCAAGTAAGCTATCAGGGTTTTTTTCAATTGGCAATAATACGGTTAATTTTAAGGCAGTGGCATTTGGACGCATAGGAGGACAGAATATCAACATAAAAATTTCTGAAACAAAATACAATCAAATTAAAAAAATGGGCATGGATCCAGAAATAGTCTTAAGTTTGATCCAGAAAAAGATAATTGAAGGCGACATAACCTTTGATGAAAAGGATTTGAAAAGAAGAACAGCAATGGAATAGATATCGCGGATTATAGTAATGCCTCATCCAATGCAGAACCACAGGAACAATCATTTCTGTCATTAGAGATTAACGGAATTAATTTAGAGATTATTGTTTTGGTATTGTCTGCATTCTTTTGCAATATTTCAATAACATCTTTGGAGGATACAGGTCGTTCTGCCCAAACATCATAATCAGTTATTGTTGAAATAGACAAATAACAAATTTCACTTTCTCGTGCAAGAATACATTCTGGAATCAAAGTCATTCCTATAATATCTGCATGATAAATATCCCTAAACATTTTAGATTCTGATCGGGTTGAAAATCGCGGCCCTTCAATACAAACATAGGTTCCTTTATCATGAAATTTAATGCCAAGATCATTTATGCATTTATTAGCAGTTATTCTTAAATCATTACAAAAAGGATCTGCCATTGATATGTGACATGCTTGGTGACCATCAAAGAATGAATAATTTCGATTCTTTGTAAAATCGATAAATTGATCAGGCAACATTATTTCTCCAGGAGCATAACTATAGTTTAGGCTGCCTACCGCAGAAGGTGCAATTATTCTTCTTACGCCCAAAGCCTTTAAAGCCCACATATTAGCTCGATAATTTATCATATGGGGAGGGATTCTATGGCCTTTTCCATGTCGTGGAAGAAATGCAATTTTTCTTTCACCGAACATACCTACAGTTATAGAATCCGATGGAGGGCCATAAGGAGTATGAGATTTAATTGTTTTTTCCTCCCGAAATAAATCATTATCATATATCCCAGTTCCACCGATTATTGCAATCTCAACTGCACCATTATCTTCCTTTTTATACATTTAATAAACCACCATTGAATGCACAGAATAGCCCCTCTCTCGCAATAATTTTCCGCCCCCAAGTGCGGATAACTCCACTACAAATGCAAATCCAATTACATTACCACCTAGTTCTTCAATCAGTTTTGCTGCAGCAAAGGCTGTTCCGCCGGTAGCCAACAAATCATCAGCAATCAATATATCTTCATTTTTTTTAATGGATTCATGCTGTAACTCCATTACTGCGTTACCGTATTCTATCTCATAGGTTTGTTTTACTGTATTACCAGGCAGTTTTCCTGCTTTTCTTATCATAAGTACACCTCGGTTAAATTTCAAACCTAAGACGGTGGACAAAACAAATCCACGAGCTTCGATTCCAGCCACATAATCTAAATTGGTATTTTTAAAATTTTCATAGAAATATTCGCCTAAAAAAGCTAGTGAGTCGCCATCCCTAAATACAGGAGTGAGATCTCTAAATAGAATACCTTGTTTTGGAAAATCAGGATAATCTTTAATAAGGCTTTGAATACGACCTTTATCCATATCCATAAATTTTTCACGCCCATAAAAAACATTTCTAGAACAACCAAACAACATAAACAATATTATTTGGATCATGCAATAACCAAACAAAGAGAGTCTAGATGAAATTATCCGATGCACGTAAAGATCAATATAGAAAACTTGCAAAAGAAAATATGTATAGAAGTCGTGCGGTATACAAATTATCTCAGTTAAATAAATCACATCATTTTCTAAAAGAAGGAATGAAAGTTATAGATATAGGTGCAGCCCCTGGCGGATGGCTACAGCTTGCCTCAAAAATAACCGGTCCAAAGGGGACAGTCATTGGAATAGATCTGAAAGAAATTGAACCTATTCCAAACGTAATTACAATTGTTGGAAGCATAGAAGAGGAAAAAGATATAGGCAAATTAATCAGCTTGATAGGTGGAAATGCAGATGTAGTGCTTTCAGATTTAGCCCCAAATGTATCGGGCCTGTGGGAGATGGATCACATAAAACAAATAGATTTGACCAGAAAAGCACTAGAATTCACAAAAACAGTATTGAAAGAAAACGGATATGCGCTATACAAGGTATTTCAGGGAGAAGACACTGCAGAATTTATAAATTACCTAAAAGAATTTTTTCTAAACGTAATCATAACAAAACCCGATGCAAGCAGAAAACAAAGCAGTGAAATATACGTTCTATGTAAAAGATACAAAAAAAAGAACAATTACAAATCAGAATAACCAATATCTAAATTCAAACTATAAAGCATTAGAGTAATTGCTCTGCTTCATCAAGTTTGGAAATATCACCACATTTGTTTATAAGACTCCTTAGTTTTTTTTGGGGGCTACCATCATCTAAAGACGCCTTTACAATGGACAGGCCATCTTCAAATGAATCCACTATGTTGCCAACTAACAATATTGCAGCACTATTTAGCAACACAATGTTTTCTCGGGATTTGTTTGATTTAATCCCATATATTACACGCATTGTTTCCGTTATGGACTGCAATTTATCTTTTACAGCAAGTTCATTCAGAGTGGATTTTGGTATTCCAAAATCAGAGGGCTCAACAACAGTTTTTTTAAAAGAATAGTCCCCATCCTGCAAAGATACACAAATCACAGTATTTTTACTGCTAGTAGATAATTCATCCATCCCGTCATGCGAATGAACAATCATAGCATTTTTCAAACCCAAAATAGGAATCACCTGTGGAATTATATCCAATAGACTAGGATCGGAGACGCCTATAATTTGACCATATAAATTTGGACATGGATTGCACAATGGACCTATCTTATTGAAAATTGTACGTAAACCAAGTTCCTTTCTCACCTTTGAGGCGTTTTTCAAACCGGGATTAAATTTAGGGGCAAAGATAAAACCAAAACCAAGTGTATCGACAGATTGAGCAATCGATATAGGTTCGATATCCAAATCATAACCGAGATGCTCAAAAAAATCTGCACTTCCGCATAAGCTTGAAGAAGATCGATTACCATGCTTAGCAACTGCAACTCCACTACAGGAACTGGCCACAAGGGCTGAAGCAGTGCTTATGTTAAAAGTGTTTAAAAAATCACCCCCAGTTCCACAATTGTCTATAATAGGGAGATTGACAGATGGCGAAATTTTAATGGATGTAGATTTTATAGCTTTTACCGTTCCACTAATTTCATCCAGACTTTCGCCTTTTAACAATAATGACATCAAAAAGGCCGAAATAAACACATCAGAACAACTACCATCGAGAATATTAGAAACGACATCAAAAACTTCTTTGATAGTCAGATTCTTTTTTTCGGACAATTTTTTCAATATGTAGTGGTTTTGATTTTGGTTTTGATTTTGGTCAGAGTAACTGAAACTTTGATTGTTTGTGTTCATTTTTTTATCACGTTGACAAAATTCGATAAAATTTTTTCCCCTTCCCCAGTTAAGATGGATTCAGGATGAAATTGTATCCCCTCTATCATGTACTTCTCATGCCTAACCCCCATTATTTCAGCATCATCTAAAGATTTTGACGTTATCTTTAAGCATTTAGGAAGAGTCTCATTATCTGCAACAAGAGAATGATACCTGGTAGCAGTAAAAGGATTATTGACGTTTTCAAATAAACTAGAGTTTGAGTAATATTCAATCACACTAGTTTTGCCATGTTTAATTTTCATCGCCCTTTTAACTTTTCCGCCATACGCATGCACTATTCCTTGATGGCCTAAACAAATTCCTAAAATTGGAAATTTAGGTCCTAATTGGGTTATTACGCTACTGCAAATTCCAAAATCCTTTTTAAACTTTGGGTGTCCAGGACCTGGCGATATAACAATTGCATCAGGGTTCATCTTTAAAATATCTTTTAAAGTAATCTTATCGTTTCTTTGCACAAAAGGAGTGGCATTAAGAAGGCCCATCATTTGAGCAATATTGTAAACAAATGAATCATAATTATCAATGATCAAAATTTTCATTTATTTTAAAACCACATCTATTAGCATAAAGATGATTATATATCTTCCAAATAAAAAATCAACCCAATGATAACAAATCCCTATACCTCTTATTTCTATCTACAATATCGTTGATGCCAATATTAACTAATTTATTAATTCCAAAATCCTCTATTGCAAACGTGCCCATTATGTTTCCAAACAAGATGGATTCCTTAACCAAATCAATATTATCGAAAAAGTTTTTTTGGTATTTGGAAATAAGATATCCCATAAAACCTCCTGCAAACGAATCACCAGCACCTGTTGGGTCAACAACATCTTCTATAGGATATCCAGGAATTGGAAAAACGTCGTCATTGCAAAAGAAAAGAACACCGTGTTCTCCTTTTTTTATGATAACAAAACTGGGCCCCCATGATAGAATTTGTTTTCCGCATTTAATCAGATTTGGCAAATTGCATAATAACCTCGCCTCCTGATCGTTGATTATTACACCATGAGTTTTCTCCATCATGGATATCACAGAATTTTTTTTTTCTCGAATCCAATATTCAATAGTATCACAAACAACCAATTCGGGGTGATTAAATTTTTTCAATATCTTTAAATTTTGATCTGGATCATTATTAGCAAGATAGACAAATTTTGAATTGGCATACTCCATAGGCACCACAGGCTCAAAGTTCTCTATGACATTCAATTCGGTTTTATTAGTAGTCCTATGAGACAAATCATAATCAAAAGATGAATCATAAAAAAAGGTCTTTTTTTCGGCATGTTTCATCAGACCCTTTGTATCCACCTTGTTTTCTAAAAGAGTTTGATAACTTTGAGGGAAATCATACCCCACTATACCAATTAGTGATGCAGGCACAAAAAAGGACCCAGACAGTGAAGCATAGGTAGCAGCACCACCCAATATACGTTCTTTTGTTTGAAATGGAGTTCTAGTCGTATCTAGAGCTATTGAACCAAAGACAGTTAACACACATAAAAAAATCAAAGTATTAAATATAAAATATTGGAAAAGAGATATCAAACACCTAGATGGAGAAAAAACTCAAGATAGTAGTCGGCATTACAGGGAGTTCCGGAGTAATTTATGGGATAAAATTGCTATACTTTCTCAATAAGTTGGAGATTGAAACTCATGTAGTCTTAAGTAAATGGGCAGAAAAAAACATAGAAATCGAAACGGATGAAAATATCTCAAAAATAAAAGAATTAGCAACCTTTGAGTATGAAGAAAACAATATGGCAGCATCAATTTCAAGTGGCTCTTTTAAGACGAGCGGAATGATAATAATTCCATGCAGTATGAAAACTTTGTCAAGCATAGCAAATGGATATGATGACAATTTAATTTCAAGAGCAGCTTCAGTTACTATTAAAGAGAATAGAAAATTGGTTATTGTTCCCCGGGAAACACCATTATCACAGATCCATTTATCGAATATGCTAAAACTTGCAAAAATAGGAGTCATCATTTTGCCTGCCATGCCAGGCTTTTATCATAGGCCAAAAACAGTAAATGATTTAGTTTTACACATTGTAGGTAAAACTTTAGATCAATTTGACATAAGCAACGATGCTTTTAAAAGATGGGACAACAGCAAAGAATAAAACTAAAAAGATCTATTGATTTTCAATAGATCAATAAATAGTAGTTATGTCATTATTTGAATTGTTTGTGTTCAACTCTTATAGATAATAGTTTAGCTATTTTAATGGAAAATATCAAGCTTATTAAAAAAACAAAAGAAGTTATGCTTAATTGTAAAATAAGGCTATCAGTATAAAATCGCATAGTGATAAGGGTTATGACGCCAGGTATAGTCAGAACCAATGCTACAATTGTACTCAAATAGTAAAATGTAGATTTATCAATCTTATTCCCCTTTTTTGAATCATTGTTGACATAATTCTCATCATCTTTGTCCAATTCTATAATTTAATAATCATCAGTACCATAATAATCAAGCTGTGAAAAAAAGATGAAAAAATAAAAGGTGAAGCATATGAGAGTCGTTCCACCATTCATCATGCATTTGACTACTGAATGTCGTTTTTTTCCCAAAGGTCCATTTTTTCTAGTTTTTTCTTTCTCCTATATTCTTCAAGCATATGATAAACCGATTTATGCGAACTTCCCTTACACAGCATGGTAACAGCATCAAGCGCCAAAGAGGCTTCTTCATAATTTCCGATAAATCCTACAAAATGGCCATATATTGACAAATAAGCACCAGTAAAGTCCTCAATGTTTCTCCTAGATTTACCACTCTGTCCTATTATTCGAGACTTTATTCTATCAAGAGAACTAGTGGATTTCCCGGAATACTCTCGCAGATCAATCAACTGAAGGACATTATCCTCATTTAACAAACTATAGGCCCTTTCGGGTGAAAATCCTTTTGAAATAGCCATTATTATTTCAGAGGCTTTAAAAACTCCAATTTCAATAGATGAGGCATTATTTTTAAATCCAATACTGACATCACCAGATTCGCCATCTATTTCAAGACGTACATTACATTTGGATTCTATTTCAGACTTAACAGAGCCTTTTTTTCCGACTATAACGCCAATTCTATCTTTTGAAACCTTAATTACCTTAAAAATTCCGTTAAAAGTCACAATAAATAACATTAAAATAAATTAAATATATTTCAATACCTAAAAGAAATAACAGCAAGCAATGCCCAAATAAAATAATTTAACCCCCATGAACAATTGACAGAATAGTCACAGTGTCCCCTGAAGAGACTTTTGCATTATAGCCACCCAATACGGAAGATTCGATCCCATTGATGGCCACCATTATGTCCCTCTCGTTTATTTTATTATTTGAATAATAATTGCTTTCCAAATAAGAGATGATTCCATCTACACTGGAGGATTCTTCATTTATTTGTAAATTTGACTGCCCTATTGATTTTTTTATGCCACCCAGCAAGTTGATTTTTATCAAAATTATTCTCTAGATTCTTTTGTTGATTCTAAAACATCCTCAGAATAAGCCATAGAAGCGTTTTGTTGGGCCAAGTTTCTATTAACCACGGAGGTAATATAACCGGCAATCTTGTTTCTTAATTCTTTAGAACGAACCTGTGCATAATTTTTGATTGCTTGTTTGTTTTCATTAAAATCAATTGTAAACTTATCTGGAAAACGTTCTAATAACTCGTTTGACATGCGTTTAACTCTATCCACAACATTAGGAAAAAAACAAAGGTATTTTATCGTTTATTTTGAAAAGTTTTTTTGAAATAACAAAGCATAATACTATTTGGTGTTTAGAAAGTCAACCGAGTTCCTAAAAATTTTCTCAGATACATCATTAAAGTTTTTTTTAAGGACAGTTGAAACACAATAAAGCAAGCTTATTATAAATACTGGAGATGTAACAGAATCAGTAAAACAGTGCCTGTAGGATACAGGACCATCAGTTTCCAATAATAACAAGGATAAATCAGATTCAGCCAATAGAGCCTTCTTATCTTCTGAATATAGCAAGTAGGGACCAAAAGACACATAGTAACCAAATTCATTAATTTTCCTCAAGGAACTTTTGTTTCCGTCATACCAATGGAAAACAACTCTCTTTAACCGATAGGAGGTCAAGATATCCAATACATCTTTCAAAGATCTTCTCGAATGTATTGAGATAGGTTTGTCATTTTTTTCAGCTATAGATAGCATTTGATTAAAAACAGTTCTTTGAGATTCAATTGTATTCGAGTCATTGTTAGTGGTGTATGTTGGGTCAAGACCAATTTCACCTATTCCATCTACGCTTTCTTTATCGGATAGAAAAAAATCATTGAAGGACTCCAAAAGTTTAGCAGAAGCATGTTGAGGGTGAATGCCAACAAACGCTTTAAACGATTCAGAATTTACAAAATATTTTTTTTTTATATTTAAGTTTTTAACAGATGATTCCAAATCCTCGGATACCGAATATACCCGGATTTTTAAATTATTTATAATTCCAATTATCAACATCAAATATTCATCATATGCGCCATCAGAAAGATGGATATGAGAGTCTACAAAACACATTATGTTTTTTTGAATTTATAGATATAATAACGAATGGAAAAATTTCAAAACCAAAACATAACAGAAAGTTAGACGCAATGGGCAAATTATTTAAATAAGATAAATAAATTGTATTAAATGTCTTCCGAATCTGAAATAGCATTAGCTTCCACAATCAGAATAATAAAAAAATTTGGTGCAGAAAGGGTTAGCGATGATGCAGCAAACGAATTAAGAAAAATATTGGAAAGAATAGGTGAAAATATAGCAAAACAGGCTGTTGATCTTGCATTTCATGCAGGCAGAAAAACAATAAAAGCTGAAGACATCATGCTCGCTGAGAAAAACTATCAAAGATAAGCATGAAAATAAATTAAAAAAAACGGGCACTTGCAAAAGAATATAAGTTTTCAAATAACTGAAATTCCTTATTGGTGGGGTGGCAGAGCGGCCATGCGTTCGCCTGCAGAATTTGGAAATAGCATTCAGATAGCGAATATATAAGGGTTCGAATCCCTTCCCCACCTCTCTCATTATGACTAAATATTTTAATATATAGAGATTTTAAAGGTGTAAGGATGATTTTTTTTTTCAATTATGTTATTCAAATTTTCCTTTATTTCATTTAAGTTTAAATTATAAAACATGCCCAAATTTTCCTGCAACTTTTCTAGTGATCGTTTTAGGATAGAAATAAAAACATCAAATTCGTTTTTTTGGTAATGGACATACGCGGCATCTATCAATATGAGGCCATTTAAAATCCGTTTTTCTGATCCCGCTGATGCTTTCCATATTCCTTCCAACACTTCATGAGATTTCCAAAACCGCTCTAAATTAAATAAATAAATTGCATGGTCCATTATACAATCTTTAGTTAAACAGAATTTCGGTTCAGAGAGATCATCACATAGCAACAGAGAGCCAACAGAATTTAACTTTGCCGTTATTTTCGGAGAAACAGAGATTTCTTTGGTATTGTATATACTTAAATCCATTTCAATAAAATAGCTTGAAATCCTGACGTCTCTTACCAAAACATCAGAAAAATCTTTTAATAAAGACCTAACATGCATTAATACATATTTGTAGTTCTTTGGGGAATATTTTTTATTTTTATTATATAGGTAAATCATGTATCTTTTATCCACATACAATTTATCAAACCAACAACTAATTAACGTAATTTAATATCAGTTAATATTACTTTCAATACAAGAATTTTAATCAAAATTTATATTCTATATATACCTATGTAAAAGTTAGAACATTACTACATAATCATGTTAGAGGGTTTTTATAGCGTAAATTTAGCTATTTAATATAAGTATTAAAATGACCCAAATAATAAAAATTTTTGGGGTTGGATTGATAAGTTTACTAATTTTCTCAAGTTTGTCAAGCAACTCCCTTAACGAGATAAATGCGCAACAAGCATCAAACGATAAAAACAATAAAAATGGAATTAAGGAAAACAGAGGATATACAGAAAAAATTACACAATATGACAAAGATAAGAACTGTTCCAAAGATTTGGACAAAATACCAGATGCAGTAGAATACCTGACATATTTTAATTGCGGACATGTTAACACAGACGACGACGACAAGAAAACATCAAGGGATTTCGCTTTAGTTGTTGAAGAAAGCAATACAATGCCCATTTCAAATCAAGGCCATAAATTCAAAGCATGGACCTATAACGTTACCATACCAGGGCCCACCATGAGAATGACCGAAGGTGATTTAGTAAAAATCACAGTAATAAATGCAGGTAAAAACAATTTCTCCCATTCACTCCATATGCATTCAATCCATCCAGGGAAATCGGATGGAGTAGAAGGACCTGGTGGAACCATAGTCCCCGGACAAAACTTTACATACACTTTTACAGCCAACCCATATGGCGTATACCCATATCACTGTCACGTTAATCCAATTGCAGATCACATAAACCGGGGTTTATATGGCATGTTCATTATAGACCCAAAAGTACCGCGCGAGCAAATGCAAGAGTTTGCAATGCTGATGAATGGTTATGATATGAACTATGAGGCGGAAGGACCAATCACGTTACCAGTGGTTGATAATAAAGATCCTACAAAGTTTGTGTCAGACGAAAATGCGGGGAGAGAAAACGAAATCTACACGGTAAACGGCAAGGCATTTGAATACGTGGATAACCCCATAAAGCTAAACCAAGGTGAAGACTATAGGGTATATTTGGTCAATATGCTTGAATTTGATTTGATAAACTCATTTCATCTACACGGAAACATGTTTGACTATATTCCATCAGGAACAGGAGAAGAGCCAGAATATAGGAACGACATAGTAACACTATCCCAAGGTGACAGAGGCATACTCGAATTCAAACCAGAGTTTCCAGGAAAATACATGTTTCACGCACATCAAACAGAGTTTACCGATTTAGGGTGGATGGGTTTTTTTAACGTAGCAGAATCAAAAGACAGCATTGACGATGAGGATACACAACCCAGAAATAGTAACACAAACCATTAACCCATCAACTTTTTCCTTGTTTAGTAAACCGATTCAGAAGAAGGTCTCAATCCTCTTTTTTTTGACAAATAACCACAGTTTAGGCATTTGTACAACCGTTTCCTCTTATAGGTATATATAACATCTGATTCGTCAACGAACTCATGTGATGTCTTTAACATGCAATTAGTACAAAATCTCTTCTCCATTTCAAAACGCCATATAAATATACATATAATACAATACAAAATAAAGACTCAGACTATAAACTGTTTTAGGCTAAATCTCTATTTTTTTAATTGTTCCTTGAGTAATAAAGGAATTTCTCTTGGGCTTTTTGCCACAGGGACATTTGCTTTTGAATAGTTATTGATTTTTGATTCTGCAGACCCATAATTCCCATATACAATTGCTCCGGCGTGTCCCATTCGTTTTTCTTTCGGTGCAGATCGTCCAGCAATATAGGCAACAACGGGTTTAGAAAAGTTAGTTTTTATAATGTAATCAGATAGTTGCTCTTCTGCATCACCTCCAATTTCACCCACTACCACTATGGAATCAACATCGTCACGATCCCTTATTAACTCAAAAGAGTCGATAAGATTAGTACCATTAATTGGATCTCCGCCAATGCCTAATCCCAATCGTTGACCAAAGCCATACTCGGAAAGATAGGAAGATACTTCGTACATTAGAGTCCCACTTCGAGAAAATACAACAGTGTTTCCTTTGGTAAACGGTTGGGCAGGCATGATCCCCACTTTCATAACTTCAGGGACAATAACACCGGGGGTATTGGGCCCTATCATTTTAGCACCTTGTTTTTTTGCATACTCAAATACCTTTATTGAATCTAAAACCGGCACATGTTCAGGTATAGCAACAATTAATTTTATTCCACTGTCAAGTGCTTCTTTTGCCGCATCATAAAAAAAAGGAGCGGGCACAAAAATACCAGAAATCAAAGATCCTGTTGATTGCACTGCTTCTTGCATAGTGTTATAAATAGGGACACTATCAAATTTGGAGCCGCCTTTACCAGGAGTAACACCAGCAGCAATATTTGTTCCATAACTTTTCATTAATTTTGTATGGGTAGAACCAAAGGATCCTGTAATGCCCTGAATTATTACGGGTTTATTCCCAAAATCGTTATCTGAAGGTGAGCCAACCAGTATTTTAAATATATCAAATTGTGAGGTCAATTCTATCACTTAAGTAGTATTTACGTTTAAAACTACTGCATTTATTGCTTCCTCTACAGTATCAAATAACTTTGCCCTGCTTCCCTGGAGCATTTGTTTTGCTTTTTCTGATTCTGCGCCTGATATTCTAGCAAACACAGGGACATTTATTAAATTATTTTTGTAGGCATCCAAAATACCCTGTGCCACAAGATCGGTTCTAACTATCCCACCATAAAGATTTACAAGAATTGCTTTTATTTTGGGTAATTCACTGATGACACCAAGGGCTTTGTAAATAGTTTCACTGGTGGCCTTTCCTCCAAAATCTAAAAACGACCCTGCTTTACCATTAGCATCAGAAACCATATCCAAGGTGGACATGACTAACCCAGCCCCATTTCCTATAATAGCTATATCACCATCTAATTCCACAAATGAAAACTTATTTTTTGATGCTTGTATCTCTAATTCGCTTAAATAAAGATATTTTTTTAAATCATCATGCCTAAACAAAGAATTATCATCAATAATCACTTTGGCATCCAATGCGATTAAAGAGCCATCAGATAAAATTGCAATTGGATTAATTTCTGCAAGTTCTGTCTCTTTTTCAATAACCAACTTAAAAAGACTAAACAACAGATCAACAAAACCGCTTTTGGAATTATCCGAGATATTCAATTTGTTTGAAATTTCGTTAGCTAATTCCAAAGAAATCCCATCTATTGGTATGTCTTGTATAACCTTATTGTCTGTTTGTTCAATATCTACGCCACCTTCTGCTGATGCAATTATAGTAAAACATCTTTTACTTCTATTTAAAAAAATTGACAAGTAGAGCTCTTTAGAGATGTCAACCATTTTTTCAAGCAAAATACCTCGCGGTAATTCACCTTTTACCTCTTTGTGTATTATGTCGTTGAATTTTGGTTCAAATTCTGAAGGTTCCTTACATTTTTGTATTGCACCGGCTTTTCCTCTCCCCCCAACAGTTAACTGAGATTTCAAAACAAATGGATAGCCCAACAGTTGTGTGCCTTTTTTACCCTCGTCAATATCTGAGGCTAAAAAAGACATCGGAGTTTTTATCCCATACTGATTGAAGAGCTCCTTTCCTTGATATTCAAGTAATCGCATCTTTTTAAAGTTTTTAAAATACTATTTATAAACAATCCCATTTTATTATCATCAATTACCAAACCACCTTTTCTTCGCAGTTGTCAAATCTTTTATCAAGATGTCAGATGAAGATTGGGATGAAGTTATGTTTTTTATATCAACAAGATAGAAAGAAAAATTTTTAAGAGTATTCATTAGTTTAACATACTCATTGACCAAAGAACCAGATGGATTTCCGTTTAACAGGGTTTGCATCAGTTGGTTATTTTGTGTTATAGACACATCTAAGCTATTTCTAATTGGTGTCAAATTGGATATATTTGTAATTGAAGTGTTTTTTAACTGATTATCAACTTCATCCTTCAATAGCACATATTGATTATTAACAGAAATCAGCGTGTCGTTAGGGTTTGAAAAAAGCATCATGGTATCATTTGTAGTATTGTTTTCAACATTTCCTTGTGGCAGAAACCAAGTTAAAAAGCTAGCCCCAATAATACCGACAACTATGCAAGAAGTTAAAATTATCCCCTTTTTATTGTAATTTTTTGCCTTACCGCTGTTATTTTTATTACCATCTGATGACAATAGTTCTTTTTAATCACAACATAATTATTACTTTTTGATTATCATACATAAATACAGATAGTTTAAGAAAAGGTTAAATAAAAAACAACCTGAAAACATAAAGTAATGAGCAAAGATGAGCGAAATCAATCAAGATTATAATTATGCTCTACGTAAAATAAAATACCAAGAAACTCAAATGATTAACATATGCGATTTAAACTTAATAGGTAAAGAAATAAATCAAGGCGATTTTAATATTAGCATTTCAAAAGACTATTTTTATAGCGAAGAGATCACAAAAGAAGATGCCATAAAGGTTTTAAAGTCATCCCCGATAATAAACTTAGTTGGAAAAGATATAGTGGACTTGGCATTAAGCCTTAATCTTGCTAAAAGAAATAGTGTAAAAATAATAGAAAATGTACCTTTTCTAATGATTTTCAAGTTTAGCTGAATGTATTAATTTCCTTGAAAATAATAAGTTTATAGAATTGCATTCATTTTTTATCAAAATGATAACGAATTGATTTGTAAATATGTTGCAATTCCATTAACGGGTTTTGGGAATTTA
>JBBJMN010000016.1:0-28340 GCA_037720485.1 Candidatus Nitrosocosmicus sp. | reverse complement strand
ATGGAGTGGCATTGATCACTTGCTCTATAGGAATAGATGTAGCATTGGTGTTCTTCATTTCTTCGATCATAAGGGGTATTAAAGAAAGGGCAGTATAATTAACACCAAAATTTAGGTCATCGTTATTAGTTAAATTTACTTCTTGAGCAAAAGAAATTAAATTGTTTCCGGTAGATGAAAAAAGATAAGGAGCAATAAATAAAGAGTATGTAATTACAAAAATAAAAACCAAAGAGAGGACAATATTAAGATTATTGATATTTTTACGTCTCATGATACCTCTAATGAAATAAAGATAAAATAAATATATTACTATTGATCCTGATTGACTAAATATATAGTCAGGGTATAAAGGTTAAAAATTTTTGCAGAACACATAAAAAGAAAAGTTTTGGCTTATCTGCCGATACACAGGCCGTCAGGCACTGATGTGTGGCAGAGGTTGTCGGAGAATATGTTTGCGTTGATGTTGGTTGGGAGACCGTTGCCGTTGTTGATGTCCACACCGCTGTTTTGAACTATGGTGTTTGTGTTTACGTTGTTGTTTGCGCTCTGGCCATCCAAGAACACACCGTTGACTGAGCCTGTTATTGTGTTAAAGTCAAGGACGTTTTCAGCGGAGTTTACCAGTGTTACACCTGCCAATTGGTTGTCAGTGAGCATGTTTTGGTGCAGTTTTGTTCCGGTTGATGAGTGGGAAGCCACACCTATGCTGTTTGAGAACATGTTGTTTGTTTCGATGCTGGTGTTTATGGCGCCGGTGTTGAATATTGCGATTTGGTTCTCGGTGAAGGTTACCTTTGAGATCGTGTTGCCTGAACCACCAGTGTTTAGGACACCTGCCTGGAAGCCCTTGATTGTGCCGCCTGTGACCTGGACGTCATCGTTGTTTGCAAGCATTATGCCCACCTTGGAGCTTTCGCCCCCTGGTCCGGCAATGGTAAACCCGTTCAGATCGATGGTGATGCCATCAGCACCCGCAATGAGCCCGTCAGTGCTGCACTCAAGGTTTGCTGAGAGTGTTACACTCTCTTTGACCACTTGACCGCAGGACAAGCTAGTGCTGGTAGGGACGCCTTTTGCGGATTCCGCAGAGCTTGCAGAATTTGTACTTGAGCCTGATGCTGCCGGAGTATTGCTGTTGTTATTGTTGTTATTATTATTATTAGTTGGAAGAGCGCTATTCAAAATATTTTCAATCATGCTGCCGTTTTCGGTTGCCAAAATTGGTTGTGTAAACAAAGCACCAACAGATGCAAATGCCAAAATTGCTGCCATGAGGTATATTTTATTATTCATTCGAACAAACTAACCAATGCATAATATATATGGGAAACTACGGTATGTACCTAATTCAAGATAAATGGGTATGAAACATAATTTAATAATAACTAGATCAATTATAACATTTTTATAAAAAACTCCATTTAGTATTAACACATCACATTCATGACAACCATTGTTAAGCTAAACATAAATTAATATTGTTTAGTAAATCATAAACATAGAAATTGAAATTCGCCATTATAGGAGCAGGAGTTGCTGGTAGCTATTTGGGCAATATGCTTTATAATAATGGCCATGAAATAACAATATTTGAAGCCTTTAAGAAAGAAAATCATTGGCCGGTATGTGCATGGGGTGCCTCGAAGCACATGCTTGAACACTTTTCTGAAAAAGCGGGCCTAGAGTTCAATCAATACATACATCATGTCGGAAAAAGGCTTAGAATGGAGCTTCCAAACAATAAAGAAGAGTTTTTGGAATTACATGGATTAGTGACATACGATAAAAAACAATGGGAGGCGGATTTACTCAAAGGCATAAACATCAAATTTGGAGAAGTTTGTAGGTTAGAAACATTTCCTGCAGGCAGATACGATTATGTTTTAGATTGTACAGGTTTTCACAGAGCATTATTGCCAAGAACTAAAAGTGATTTTATTATTCCAGCTTATGAATATTTAGTGGAAAATGTCCAAGATATCACGGAATTTTATGTTATTGGATATAAAGGGGCAAGAGGGTATTTTTGGTATTTTCCATTGAGCAATGGAAGGGGTTTTGTAGGTGCAGGGGATATTGATAAAAAATATCATGGAATAAAAGAGTTTTTTAAACGTTACCCTAATGCAAAAATAATAAAAAAGATCGGTAGACCGATACGTTTATCACCACCAAAGCTAATGGAGCCATTCTATAATAACAATATCATAGGAGTAGGAGAGTCTATAGGTACAGTGTTTCCAATGCTCGGAGAAGGCATTATCCCATCATTACTATGTTGTGAAATATTTTTAAAGGTCATTGAAGAAACTAAAGATAACGCAGGCAAATTTGATAGTGAGCTGTATAGAAATAACGTATTAGAAAAGTTTCGTTACTATTATGATGTATATAAAATCATCAGACTGAAGATGGATGGCAAATTAAATACAGTTAAGCACTTTAACTTGTTGTTTAGTATGTATAAAAATATGAAAAAAGAAGAGAAAAGATTTGGTTTTGAAATTAGTTTTGACAAAATGAGAAGATTAGTAAATGCGTTATAACAGTACGATATCAATTATTTTTATCGATATCAAGTTTTTCCTCTTTCGGTATTGGAATAACACTGTCAACATCCTGCCCCACCAATTCACTTTTATTTGTCCTTTTAAGAATATCATTTAAATAATTTATTATATATTCATCTTCCTTTGGATTAGTTTTTCCTTTTATCAATCTAATTTGATATTGCATGACCCAAGCCCACATCCAATTCTGCCTAAGTAATGCCTCATTCTCTACAGAATATTGATGTTTTCTATGCCATACACCCAATACAATTGCAACTGGAACGTACAAAACAGCAAACAGAACAACAAAGACAGGAAGATTCAGATAGTCACCAATCCCAAACGGCAACTGCTTTATAGCAAAATTATAGGTTATTAATATAAAATTAGTAAACGTTAATAAAAATATCAGATAAATACTATGACCATTTCTAAAATCCAACCATCTTCGTCGTATAAATGTTCGATCAATTTTTTTCGGCATACAAGATGTTAATTTGTTTCTCTAATTTAGTTTTACTCAAAATGACGGGTAAGAATTAAGCCTACCTATAGCGGCCATCACAAATAAAATAATTTATCATGTATATTTCATAAAAACGTCATTTAGCTTATTATTATTTTAGTTTATCCTATTGAAACACGTTGAATTAAATTTATCATCACCGCAGGTATTTTTGCGGTTTTGCTATTTACCCAATAACACATCTACAAAAACATACACAATATTAACTAAGGTTTCACAGAGACAAAACTCAATAAGCCAATTGATATATTACATAATAAAGTGAGTTCAATAAAACACACATATAGATGCAAATTAAGAGTACCTGTTAAATTTGATAACATTTTTATGAACACAATAGTTTAAAGCAATAAAACATTATTAAAGAGGACAATTAAAAAAATGTTTAAAGAATGCCATCAAGCCAATATTATCATATCTCAAAAATCATGGAGATGATAATATCTTTAAAGCCTAATTCGGTTCTAGATATAGGAAGCGGATATGGTAAATTCGGAGTTTTATGCAGAGAATACCTCGAGTTATGGAATGGAAGACAAAAGTATGAATTTAAAAAAAGAATTGATTGCGTAGAGGTTTTTAAAGAATACATTACGCCATTACACAAATATATCTACAATTATATCTACAATAATAATATTTTAGATTTAGTAGCAAATCTAGATTATAGATACGATTTAATTTTACTCATTGACGTATTAGAACATTTTGAAAAAAAAGAGGGTTCAGATCTACTAAAAAAATTGGTAAAGAACAACAATGGAGTTTTAATAAGTACACCTAAAAAACCAAGTCCCCAAAAAGACGCTTTTGGTAACATATATGAAACACACAGATCACGATGGACAAATAATGATCTAAGAAGCATAGGTGAATGTTATTTCATAGATGACAGCGTATCCTTAATTTGTTATATGTCTAAAGATAAAGAATCAATAAATAAATTTAAAAAAAATATAAAAAATCTCAAAAATCATGGCAAATCATCTTTTAAAAAAACATTAAAAAAAATCATAATTCGTATGCCAGGATCTCTTACGATATATAAAAAAATCAAACACAGACCATAATTACAATAATCAAAAAAACAAATTAAAAAAAGTAATCCGTAATTATAAAATTTAATGAAGAAAAATCAATAGAAATCTATATACCAGACATTTATAAAACCAAAAAAAAGATAATTAGCAACATTTAAGCATTAAATGCAACTTTGCATCATATTAGTAGATCCATAGGCGCTTTCAAAAGTTTTTCAATCAGCCAAAAGTAAATGATGATAAATGCATTGAAACGGCATATTAAATTATGTAAAAAGTCATCTGTTTAACCAAAATCAAATTTTTTTACAGATCATTATCTCAGTACTAGGACCTTCTTTTTTTAGATCAATCATCATTATCTCAATTGGGAATAATACGATGCCTAATAAAGACCCAAAGAATTCGCCTTTTTGTACGACTTTTGTTATTAAACGCCAACTTTTTCTAAAAAAAACACTATTAGAATCCACAGGGGCATTCATAAAAAAAAACATAGGCGATCTATCCAAAATTTTAAATCCACATCTTTTAACAATTAATTCAATATCATTCAAAGACCTGGAAGTCTGATATTTGTTGTTTTTTGGATTTTGATGTATAAAGTTTTCTGAAAAAACAAATATACCACCGGGCTTTAATAGACTATAGATATTCTCCAAAGCTTTAGAGTATCGTTCATCATCAACGATATGAAATAACATATCAAATGCAGATATAATGTCAAATTTATCCGATATAGAATCAACATTGTCACTTATATCTAATTCAAAAAATTTGCCCTCCGGAAAAGATGTCTTTAGATTTTTTACAGCAACAGCCGTTAAATCACAACCTACAATTTTTCTAACACCCAATTCATTCCAGATTCTTATATAAAACCCTGATCCAGAGCCTACATCCAACACATCATTGCAATCATAATCAATATTTAACAAAGATAATTTTTTTAAAAAAACATGCTTTCTTACTTTATACATCCATGAATTATATTTTTTTCCTAAACCAATAAAACCCGTCCCATGTAGTCCATAATTGTCATTTAGTCTCTTTTCCCAATAATCCTTTATTTCTTTGTTTTTTTCCATTTAATATATCAACCAAGCGGGATATAATAAAACCTATTCAAGTTATTGTGATCAAGTTTATATACAAAATCAAATAACAAACATTTTGCCAATAATTATTTAAATAGACGGTCTTATTTAGATCAAGACAATTTTCACACCGATTCAAAGTGTAAATACTAAGATGATTATCACCTGCCAGCATAATAATTTTTGCTTAATGGGTTTTATGATCAAACTATAATTTAACGTTTGACTTTAAATCACAAGATACAAAAATACCGTACCAGAGTTCAAAAGAAAGTAAAGACAATAATTTGCTAATATATCTAATTTTCAGGTTATCGTCCGTTGAATTATCCACCAATGAAATCGCCTTGGTTATCCAATGGCTATTGACAATACGGTCCTTTACAGTATCGGAATCAGAATTCAGATAAGAAGAGACGATTTCCTTACCGTAGTTATTCCACATGTTTAGCAGATTCAAGGAAAATCCCTTTTTGATTCCATGGAAATTCTCAAATCCCTTAAAATCATTTATAATCGATAAAAGGGGCAATTTTCCTATATCGTTTTTAGTATCATATTTAAGATACCAAGGCAACCTAGTACTAAATGATATCATTTTAGGATTTAAGAAAAGAGAGTGGATTTCAAGGTTCAAATGTTTGCCAAATTTATAATTTGATGGTATCCAATCGTACAGTAATTTACCATTAAAATCAGCTAAAAATAATTGATTGATAGGATGCAGATCATTATCAAAATAGGGTTTAAAGGTCTCGTATATCCTTTCCCATGAATAGTTTAATCTTTCATTAAAGATTTCTTCTTGGTTAGGGACCCAGTCACGATCATGACATGAGAGGTAAATTTTAGATTTATCCATCCAAGAAGGATTATCAATTTTTTCAACTTCTTTTAGAAATTTTCTGTAACGAAAAACATAGCCCCCGAATATTTCATCCCCCCCATCTCCGGAGAAAAATACGTCCGAGTACTTTTTTGCTTTCTCCAATGGATAATATTGATACAAGTTCCATCTTGGTGCTCCAGATATGAAAATTAACTTTGGAAGATCTTCCAAAACATTATCAACATATATTTCATGAAAATCACAGTCATACTGTCTTGAAATCTCTTTTGCTCTTGTCACCTCATCATCATGATCTCCAAACCCGACGCAAATAGAATCAATTTTCATTTCAGGGAAAAATCTTTTTAACATTAAAAGTGTAAATCCAGAGTCTATTCCACCACTCAAAGCAATAGAGATCCTTGAAACCTTCCTTTGGAATAAATTTATTTCTAAATCCTCTTTTACAATTTCCAATATTTTAAATTTAGCATTATCGTATTTTTCCTCTACAAAACTCCCCACATTTAAAGGAGTTAGTAAGGTGGGATTGGTTGGGTCATATCTTAAAGTTAGAAAATTGATTATACTATCATTATTTAAAGCAGGTACCATCCGTTAAATTTTAAAGATTAGATTTATCTAATAAGTTTAATGAATCCACATTAAGAGTACACAGAATTAAAATTAAAATTAAAATGCCAAAAACATAGAAAAAGGATTACAAAAAACTGCAGCGCATTTAAAATTTATGCATGCCAAAAACCAAAACATACACATACAACAACACAGATACATATAGAATTTATACCATAGTGCGTTTGGCTAAGGTTATGGGGACATATTATACGATTGTAACATGCAGAAACTCTCAAGATGATATTGAAAAATCAATATTATCACTTCACAATCAATCTGTCAAACCCAACTGTATAATAGTGATTGATGACGGTTCAAAGGATAATACACCAATAATTTTAAAGGAATTATCTAAAAAAATCGATAATTTGTTCATCATAACAAATCCGGATTTAGGCTATGACATTTCAAGGGTGGTAAAAAATTGGAATATGGCAATTGCGCTAAAAAATGGAAAAAATCTACAGGAAACAGACTATCATATGATAGGCACTGATGATACAGTATATGAGAAAAGATATGCCGAAAAAATAATCTCATTTATGGACAGTAATAGAAATTATGCAATAGTTTCAGGAAATTTTGACGAAAATGACTATAAAACCCCCCGAGGGGCCGGCAGGTTTGTCAGAAACTCATTCTTCAATTCAGCTTTTAAAAAATATCCCGAAAAAATGGGTTATGAAACAGCAATTCTCATGGCAGCTAAAAAAAGCGGGTATGATTACACAGTAATTAAAGATGCAAAATTTGAACATTTACGCCCGTTAGGTCAAAATCATCATTTTTATGAATTTGGTGCAAGTATGAGAACGTTAGGCTATCACCCGTTATTTGCAATAGGAAGGTTTCTAATGTATTTCTTTAGAAAGAAACCTATCGGACGCCTTGGTGCCGTTTACATGCTATATTATTACTTAACGTACAAGCCAAAAGATAGCGGATATGACAGTATGTACCCACAAGATATAAGGGTTTTCACAAGGAAAACCCAATCAAATAGAATAAAATCCATTTTGAAATTAAAATAATAAATAACTCAAAATGGGCATTTGCAAATCAACTACTGCAGGCATAACTTGTTAAATTAAATACAGAAAATTTTTTTGAGTTGTAGTCCATGTGTTGGAAAAAAGGATTATCAGCATAAACATTATTTTCATAATAAACAAAATATAGAGATTTGTTGATATAGCTTGGTGGGAAATGAAAACCAATACCGACATCATTGTGTGGACACAAATACAATGCCAAGTTTTTTTCAAGGACATCAGAGTAATTAAGGCGTACTTTTCCGTTGTATGAATTATCACCAGGATTATCAAAATCTTCGGCATAAAGGTATTTTCTGGGAGGGTCCAAAAATAAGGAAAACCATCCCCTCCAGTGTTTTGTACCAATTACAGTGGAATCATTGGCAGTATTAGAATTTATCCAATCAATTAACTCTATCAACTCGGGGTTATCTTTAACATCCAATGTGTTAAACAACATAGACAACGGAAAAACAAATTCCGTGCTTTCGTGGAAAAAAGATGGGAGTGAATAAGTAACTCCATATGGCATTACAGCAAATAGAGTTCCGTATACTACAAATACAAGTAAAAATAAAAATATAACCTTTTTTCTTGGGTTTTTGTTTTTTAAACCCAAAGAAGAATCAACAATCAAAAGAAATCCATAGATCGCAATCAATGACATATATATGCCAAAGATAAGTAACCAACGTTCTGGCACAAGATAACCATAATTTGGGATAAAAATCCAGGTAAAGGACAGCAATAAACTAATTAATAAAGGGACTTTTATTATTAAAAAACTATCTTTAAGTATAGTGTAAATAAACCCATAAGCAAAAAACGGTATCAAGGTACCATAAAGGGACAAAAAGAGAATAGATATATCAAGATTAGAAAAGGTATTCCTACCATATAATGGATTTAAAAGCATTTCTATAAAATTTACGTTTGCGGAGACAAAAGTAATCCTATCAAAAGTTAAAAAGTAAAACAGAAAAGAAGACACAAAAAAAGCATTGATCATAAAAAGATACTTTTGTTTGTATATAATGGAAAAAATAAATGAAACAGAGATAAGTAGCATACCGATCATGCGATCAGAAAAAACGGTTAAAACGGAAATTGAAAAAATGGTTAAAACGGAAATAAAACGATTCCAAGCATTCTTTTTATTAAGGTGATTTATTAACAGTAAAAAAAGGTTGAACATGATGAGGGAGAAAATATCACGGAATAAATCCCATGAAATTCGCAGGGTTCCAAATTGAAAGATAGCAAAAACCGTAAAAACTAGACTCATTTTTATTGATTGATTCAATACTTTGTTACTTAACATATAAACAGTCATAGAAAAAATGCCGTATAGAACAACATTAGATGCCAAGAACGAATAATAAACATCAAATGAAAAAATAAATGAAAAAATATAAACAGTTGCTATATAAATTGGAAACTCGGTAACAAGTTTGAGCCAGTTGCTTTCAAAATGATATAGATTAGGTAAATAATAATTTACAGTATCATATCCTATTGGATAGGGGAAACTGATTGCTAACGGTACCGATCGTATCAGGCACCCTATTCCAAAAGCAATTAGCAGATAATAATTTAACAATTTAACAAAAAAAAATCAAACGGAAAACAGGCTACAAGACTATCAGATGTATTTTTTTTCCATATTCATGTATTTATCAAGTTCAACGAGTTTGTTGAACTCCTTAAATTTAATCATTTTATTTACCAATAGCTTTGTGGTTCCAGTTTGCTTTAAAGTTTTAAATGTGTCGTATATCGCAAAAGTTGAAGAATATAGGCCAGACAATGGGAAAATAGCTATTCTGTATCCCAGATTCAAAAGTTCATCTGCGGTCAAATTAGGGGTAATACCATCCTCAATCATATTAGCTACTAAAGGTGCATCTATTTCTGACGAGATATCTTTCAATTCTTCGATGGAATGAGGCGCCTCGACAAATACAACATCCGCTCCAATCTCCCGATATTTTTTTCCACGCTTTATCGCCTCATCAATACCAAGTGGAGCCCTCGCGTCAGTTCTAGCAACAATAATGAAATTTGGGTTATTTTTTTTTGCATCAATAGCTGACTTTAATTTAGGTATATACTCACCATCGCTAATCACTTCTTTACCAGTCATATGACCACACCTTTTTGGCCAAACTTGATCTTCTAAGAATATCCCAGAGGCACCAATCTTTTGGAGATCAGTTACCAATTTCCAAACAGTTAGAGGGTTTCCATACCCGGTATCTACGTCAACAATTAAAGGAATGCTGACTGCCCGGGTTATCCTCCTTGCAGTCTCCAATGTTTCAGTCATGCTCAAAAAGCCAAAGTCAGGCATTGCCAACATAGAGGCTGAAGTCCCATACCCGGTTTGAAAAATTGCTTTAAAGCCAACTTGCTCTGCGATTTTTGCGGTCAATGCATCATATACCCCAGGCATAACCAAAATTTCGCCTTCATTAGACAGCAAAGTACTCAACGACAAATAGTAGACATACTTTTTACTACTTTATTAATTTTAATGGCAAAATAGAAAACTCAAGATGGAATAATCTTCCTCGCCTCCAGAAAAAAACCAGGGTATCAATTAATGAACTAAACCAAATCAACCACAAACAAGCATCAGATGAAAAACGGCAATAACAACCAAGGATCAGAACATACAGCAAATACACATAAATTTTCAAACATAAATAAAACCCGATGCAAATAAAGGAGATACAACTTTTAAGCAAAGCAATAAAATGCGCCATAAAAAATAAGAGCATCTGATGAAGTATGGTATACCCAATTTGAGGATTACCTCATGTACCGATAAACAGCTTTGAAGATGTTGAGGGCTACATCGTTTTTGTTTTGGATTGGGAAATGGTAATAATTCTTGTTTCTATCAATTAATAAAACCTCATTTAAATCCGATCCTATATGGGTATCTTTTTTACCAACATCATTTGCCACCACCAAATCGGCATTCGCATCAACTATTTTTTTATATGATTTATGAAGCAACATTTCAACCGGTACATCATAATCAGCTTTAAAGGCAACCAGAAATAAACCCCTGCAAACACCCTTAATTTCATTGACAATTTTTAGTGTCGGAACAAAGGTTAGCGTTAAAGATGACATGTCCGAATTTATTTTACTATTTGAAAAGATAGAAGGCCTAAAATCCGAAACAGCAGCGGCCAAAATAACTAGATCGTATTTAAATGAACTCAATTCTTTAATAATTTCATCACGCATTTGTTGAGAAGTTGTAACGCAGATTTCCTTTAAGTTAGAAGAATGGCTTTTGGTTTGCTCGTTCGTAATTTTTTCATGAGAGTGTGTAAGTCCTTTTACAATTGTGATGTCAGATTCAAATTTTATGGCGTTTTTCACCAAGGAAATACCCATTTTCCCAGAACTTGTGTTTGAGATTATTCTAATAGGATCTATATATTCGATAGTGCTACCAATTGAAATCAAGATTCGTTTATCTTTAAAAAAGTTTTTTACATCAAGGTCTTTGGTTTCAAAAATCGCTTTTTCGGGTTTTTTTGTAAAAGGCATTTCTCCAGCATTTTTATCACTGCCTTTAAAAGTCCCGCCAATAGAGAAACTACTTTGTTTTAGGATTTTTACGATTGATAATAGGACAGATTCGGTGTCCACAATTTTAGCCTTACCCTCTTCAATTTTTGGATTGATAAATACAACATTCTTTTTTTCCAATTTAGCAATATTTTCTTTTATAATATCGTTGTCATACATGGATTCATGCATAGCAGGTGCGATTACTATGGGGATTCTTGAACCCAAGGCAACCGATAAAACAGATGTCGGCGGAGTATCATCTATTCCATTTGCAAATTTACCAATAGTATTAGCAGTAGATGGATAAACAATGACTAAATCAGATTTGCCATAATCTGCCAGTAATATATGCTCTAAATCCCCAGTTAACTCAGATACCACTTTGTTACCACTTGCCCAAACAAAATAGTCTTTTGAAATAAACTTTTCAACGGTTTTGGAAATAACTACAAATACTTCTGCGCCATGTCTCATTAAAAGCCGAATCAGATCTATAGATTTATAGCATGCTACACTGGCTGTAACGCATAAAATAATTTTTTTATTCAGCAACATGTTTCCAAGGGTCGATTTGATGTCCTTTGAGGGGTGGGAATAACCCGGATCAGTCCTTTCATCATCGCCAGCATTTATACTCATAGACAACCATCAAAATATTCTTCACATATAAAAACAACAAATTGGTTATTTTTGTAAATCACTTTTCGCCATCTCCTTTTTTACCGGTCTTTAGAGAAAAAAGATAATTTTCAAATTTTTGCAGTTCCTCCTTAGACATTGAAAAACTGTGCTCAGAATCAGGGAATCCTCCAGATTTCACGTCACTTATATAGTTTGTTATCGCCGTTGAGAATAACGAGTATGATTCAGTATAACGTTTTGCAAACTTTGGCTTGATTTCATTGTATAGGCCTAACAAATCATGCAATACAAGTACCTGTCCGTCACATTTGTTACCAGATCCTATGCCTATTGTAGGAATTGATACGCCCTTAGAAATTTTTTCTGCAATTTCAGATGTAACCATTTCCAGCACTATACTAAAAGCACCGGCTTTTTCCAGTTCCAGGGCGTCAAGGAATAAACCAATGGCAGTGTTGCAGGACTTCCCTTGAACTTTATACCCTTCCCATAATGGCGATGTCTGTGGCTTTAGGCCAATGTGCCCCATTACAGGTATTCCATTCTGCGTAAGGTGCTTAACGAGGGGAACGATTCCGCGCCCACCCTCTACCTTTATTGCGCTACACCCAAGTTTAATAAATTTAATAGCATTTGAAAAAGCTAAAGATATGTCAGACTGATATGACCCAAATGGCATGTCTGCCACAATCAAAGAATTTTTAGACCCATTTACAACACCTTTGCAGAATACAAGCATTTCATCAACAGTAACAGGAATTGTACTGTCATATCCAAGCATAACCATACCAGCACTATCCCCAACTAAAATCATCTCGATTCCGGAAGTATCACAAATTTTTGCAGTAGAATAATCATATGCAGTAACAACCACTATTTTTTCGGATTTATTTTTTTTTTGCTTAATATCGGTAATACTTATTCGCATGTCGTTCCATGAACATCTACAGTATAACACTTAATTTTAAAAACGTATCCATCACCCATCAAAACAACTCTCATCACTTATTCATTTATTTTCAGACGCAGTCAACATTTTACTTGACCTCATGATATCCAATCCTTCCCGTAAAACCACCTCATTGTTATAGCTGCTTACAATTTCTTGCAACTCTTTTTTTGTAGAATTTTTCCTATGGTATTCTATGCATTTTATTAATTGGGGAACAGCTCTAACAACATTATCCACAATAGAAATATCAGCAGTTACAGAAGTTCTTGATAAAGGATTAAGATCAACGGTAATGACTTTTTTGTTCATTTTTTTTAAAGCAATGGTCCTATCACCATCCTCCAAAGGAACAAAAACAAGATCCGCCATAAGGATTCCTTCTGGATCAACTTTTCGCCTGTTGCTCCCTAATTCAGGAATTTCTCCGAGATTGTCGGTTTCAATACCTAAAATTTTTTTCAGCCCGCATTTTCTTAATTCGGTTGCAATCAGTTCCTCTCTTTTTTTTGTCCGGTAGAAAAGGTTTACCTCTACCGCAGATTTTTCCAATAGATAGTTTAATTCGCATATTTCTTTGGCACATAATGCTGCAGTGTTTCCGTTAACAGATAAAACTGGAAGATCCGCAAGCATGAGCAGGGCAGAAGCAGCGTTAATAGATTTTAAAGCAGGTTCAGTGGTCTTTTCACCTAACAAATAATCAAAAGATTCGCCTCTGCCATGCGCAATTAAGCCTTCGTGTGCTACCAGGCCATTTTTAAACCCCTCAACTAGTTTTTCTCTAATTACTAAGGAAAAATAACGAGGATGGTTTTTTGGTATAAATGTTTTATTGGATGTCATATGGTTTATCAATCAGTTTGGCTCCGGAAGTATCAACATCGCACACAATTAACTTGCCATTAAATCCGCTCAACACCCGAATTACATTTTGCAAATCTTCTCTTTTTACAATAGTAAAAAGAGCATGACCAAACAAAGCAACACTGCTTTTTATTCCAATAGCCCTCAGGGATAAAAATGGCTCTTTGCAATGACCACCTAAAAGGCCGAACTCATCGGCAAAGCGACTAGACAGTTCTAAAAATGTATCAATGCTCGGGTTTTGTTTTAGCGTATGGACCATCTCCCTTCCCAATCCATCCAATAAGATTTTCTTGCAAGATAATTTGGATTTGTCCAATAAGCGTGCAGTATTGATTGGTTTTATGCAAAGTATTGCAGCACAATATCCAGATGAAATGGGGATTTTCATTACTTTTCCTATGCCGGGGCCACCAAAACTGGTCCGAATTTCAAAGCCGCCTGTAAACTCAGAGATTACAGTCCCAAGCCCGGTTTTACAAACAACATCAGCGCTATGGGCAATTTGGGATGCTTGAACGTTAGTAAAATTTGTCTTTAGTGCACGGTTTAGAGCATATGAAAGGCTTAGTGCAGCTGAGCCACTTGAACCCAACCCGTAACCAATGGGTATTTCAGATTCATGCTCCACCGAAATAAAAATGGGTTCATTAACCATACCAAGGTAGTGTTCTATAACGAATTTAGATACCCTAGAATCAACAGAGTTGATGCCGTTTAGTAAAATACTATAATTTTTAGTATTATCTTTGTAGACTTTAACAGTTGTGGTCATTCCTTTGCCAATACTGAAACCAGCACCTAACGAACCGTTAAAATTTGGATGCAATGACTGTAATGTTTTATCAGTAGCAAAGAAACCAGTGATATGACCCGGGCTAAAGGCCTTTGCAATCGATACTGGCTGTTGAGCTACTATAACCATTTTAGTTCTGGTATACTGTCAGTAGATATAAAAATATAGTATAATTAATTAATACTAGTATATACTAATCATGACAATTTATATTCGCTCATTACAACAAATAGGAAGCAGCATTTTAATTTCGCTACCAGTGGATTGGGTAAAAAAAAACTATTTAGCCAAAGGTAAAAACTTAAGTGTAGAAACCAATAATGACAACTCAATCTCAATTTATAACCACAACCAAGAAGAGGAAGTAAAAATTGAATTTAGCTACCAATACAACAACTCGGAATTAGGAGTACATAATGACAATGGCAATAACAAAGGCATGAAAATCTCAGGTGTTGGAAAGGACACAAAAGACATAAAAATTCTACTAAACAAGATTTTTGGCGCATACCTATTAGGGTACAACATAATAAACATAAAATCCAAAGAGCCCATATCATTTGAGGACAGTGAAACAATAAAGAAATCCATTAGAAAATTAATTGGTTTGGAAATAGTTGACGAAAACAACTATAACATAAACCTGCAATTTCTTTTAGATTCAAAAACCCTAAATATCGAAAAAATATTGAACATGATGAATTCGATAATTACAGGGATGTTTAGAGAAACGATTTATTCGTTAGATGGCAAATTCAATCTGGACCTAAAAAAAAAGATAGCGAGTAGAGACGATGAAATAGACAGGCAATATTTCCTGATTGTGAGGCTGATAAGAACTGCAATCATGAACAAAAAACTAGCCAGCATTTTAAACTTAAGCAACATAGACATGCTAGACTATAGGATTGCTGCTAATTATCTGGAAACCGCCGGGGATTTAATAACAGAATTAACGTCATATTTCACAGAAGTTAAAGAAGATAAGCAACTAGCAGCGCTGATAAGAAAGACTGGATACTCACTTGAGGAGATGCAGATTTACTCGATTGAGGCTTTTACCAAAATGAGTAGGGTAAAAGCTTTTAAGGTGATAGAAAACTATGAAGAGTTTAAGGTTTCGCTTTCAGAACTAAAAAAAAACATTAAATCCAACAAGGACATTTTAATAAATGAGACATCCATAATAGCGGTTGTAAATATCATATCATGTCTTGATAAGTTAGCCAAGTGTTGGATAGATATCACGGATTTAGCAAAACCAACGTATTTAATCAGGCCGTGATACATCCAGATAAAAAATTTGACTTGTTATTTTTTATCTGTTATCGATCTCTTTTCCCATTAACAAAATCCATAAAATTGGATTTGGCTTGTGAATAAGGCATCTGGATTGGCGGGTGTTTGAAGCAAAAAGCTGAAATACTCTCCAATGGGCCCGATATGTTTCTATCCAATGCAATTTTAGAGGCACGAAGTGCATCTATCATTACCCCTGAACTATTATAGGCGTCAGGAACTCTAAGCTTTAAATCAAGTTCCACTGGGACCTTACCGAAAAACCTGCCTTTCATGTAAATATAGCAAACCTTATCGTTTTTTAAGAAGCTTACGTAATCAGAAGGCCCTATCCTCATTGGGATATCATATGGAACCATAGCCTTTACCGCAGATGTTTTACTGACTCTCTTATCTTCCAGCCGGTCTTCATCCAACATATTATAAAAATCCATATCTCCGCCAACGTTTAATTGGTATGTTTCATCGATTATTACGCCCCTATCAACCCATAATTTTGCAAGGGTTTTATGAACAACAGTTGCACCCAACTGACTCATCACATCATCACCTGCACAAGGAATGTTTTTTTCAATAAAACGTTTTTGCCAATTGGCATCAGATGCAACAAAAACAGGTATGGCATTAACGAAAGCAACACCAGACTCTAGGCATTTTTCCGCATAATTTCGGGTTGCGGTTCTACTGCCTACAGGCAAATAGTTAACCAACACATCAGCGTTTGTATCCTTTAATACCTGTGCTACGTCAATAGTTTGCTTATCAGAAATGGTTACTTTTTCTGAAAAATGCTTTCCAGCCCCATCCAATACATCCCCCTTTTGGACCTTTACATCAAAATTCGGAACATCAATTATTTTAATGGCATTGTTTGGAGATGCGAAAATAGCCTCTGACAAATCCAATCCAACCTTTGTGTCAGCAACATCAAATGCTGCAACAAATTCAATATCTCCTGGTTCATATCCCCCAATATTATATGAAGTAAGGCCAATGTGATTTTCAGTTGGTGATGAATTAGCGGTTTCTTTAATTGAGGATTGACCGGCACTCTCTTTGATTTTGAGGTCCGGGTTCATGGAGCTACCGTCATTCCCATTGGAATTGTAATACTCAATTCCCTGGATTAGTGCGGACGCACAGTTTCCCACTCCGGCAATTGCAACTTTGATTTTTTTTCTCATGGATTCTATCTATAGTGGATCATAATGTTTATTATATTAGTTCTGAATAAAATCAAAATGTACAAAAGCCAAAAAAAGCATTACACTAAAAAGTATAAATTTAATTGCAAGATTTTATTTGCACGATGTAACCATTAATTTTCATAATTTCCCTAACTCCAAGAATAACACACTAAACCAATATTAACAATGGCAAATACAGAGACAGATACATGTCGGGGGGGAAACTTGTTCAATGTTGCCATTTGGCATAGAGTTGTAATTCATAGAAAGCATATCAATGGCAATCTACGATGTTGAAAAACGGTACGGCCTTAAATGACAATTATAAAACAATTGAAAGATAGACAAAGATAGCTGATCACATTGCGGTAATTTTTGAAGATTCATGTGGTTTATATTTGTGCCATAAAATTCCAAAAATAACTCCAAGTGCTAACCAAAAGCCAACCATGGTTAATCCGCTCATAACTCTAAAAGAATTTACCAAATCCATCGGTATAGAAATTTTATCAGGATTTGGCGGGAATAAAACAAATGCGACAGAGATTATTACAACATAAAACAACGGAATCATTATCCTTATCTTTTGGATACACCTTAGCTTGTAAGAGAGAATCCCAAGGAATAAAGCAGACAAGGCAGATACGGATAAAAATCCAATGTACATGCTCTCCCTTAACCATATGGTAGCAGGGTTTCCAACAGCTGGAGGATTCCCAGGATACTTGATGAAAGGAACAACAAATAAAACCAAACACATGGTTAATGACAAAAAAACTGCCCTTTTTTTGTCGCTTGAAAATGGAATTGCTTTGCGGCAAAACATATAAACAATTCCAAGGAGTGAGCCAAAAGCCATACCCAATACAGATCCCCCAACAAAACTTCCTGACTTTTGCCAAATTCTATACGAATTTTGTTCATCGGTGGAAACGTGTTCCCCCATATCAATTGCTTTTGTGGTTTCCATGCCTATGGCTTTATCAATAAAAGGTTCAACTACAAACATGTTCATTCCAGCCAGGATCAAACCAGCCAATGCTCCTGAACCTAGAGAGATAAGGATAAAGGTCAAGGATTTCATTGAAATTTATTCCAAAGATTATAAAAACTTCAACCTAAAAATAAAGAAATGTCAATGGCAAGGAAAACCAGCTGCATGCCTCATATCATGTGTAACTTCATGCAGATATTTAGCATCAAATGCCTCATTGCCTTGTACAATACTAAACATTTGACCTTGGTCATACCCTACAACAAAAATACCAAATAATACAATAGCCGCTAAAAAGCCCATGGCTATTTTTGAATTATCAAATTCACTAACAACTTTTCTTTGACTGAATAAAGACATCAATTGAACATAATTTATGCAATATATAAAGGATTGTGTAGTTTATCCAACTCAAAAGTCATAATGACCCAATTCTAAACAATGCAAATCAAATACAAATAAAAGCAATCCCACAATTCCATTATAAGAGGATAAAATATCATATACAATTCAAACCAGTAGCCGGATAGCCACAATATTTACGGTACAGCACCTTGGGGAACCAACGTGTATTCATGATCGATGACTAAACGGTCAGTTTATTGGCTTCATTAAATATCATCATCAAAAGGTTTGAAAAAATAGAGACAGCGTATGTACTCTTTTGTTTTTGTATTTGTATTTCCAAAGAATTTAATATTACAATCGAAGTTTGTATGCATACGTATGACTATGTCATGTTTAAGATGCGGAAATCTAATGATATGGTTAAATGGCTCCATCAGCCATTCTCGTGACACTAATTACTATGAATGCAAAAATTGCAAGATTAAAGTTATCAAACACCCTGACGAAAAAATAACAGAAATAGAAGAAAACTAGATCACATAATGCTTTAATCATACAAAATGTTAATCGACAGATATGAATCGATTAAAAAGAATCAATACAACAAGAAATTTAACTATTTTCGACACGAGTGGAAAAAAAACATACCTACGATAATAGTATTCATCTAGTTTTTGTTTGGGGTTTACTTTCAACCACATTCTATTAGAATCATACTCAAACAAATGGCACATGGGACCAAAAGTATTGTGAAATTTACCATGGTTAGTTATTTCATAATTAGATCCTGTAGACAGTAGAGATTATGCCAACCACACTAGAAATAAAAAAAAACCTAGAAAACAGATGGCTTGCATTCCTTAACTCAAATGCAACGAAATTCACGGCAAAAAATCTTTCTGGGGCAACACCTCCATCAGTTTTTGTAGGCGCATATGGATATCCCAAGGTAAAAGTTGGGCCAATGATCCCACCATTGCATGGGGATACCTCAATATTTGACAGCCCAGAGAAATGGCTCGGAAAAAACTTGGTGGAAATTGCAAATTATAGGATGTCCCTTGTTAGAGGGGTATTTGATATCGATGCGCATACAACTTCAGGGAAACAAATAGAATTATTGCAGGAAGTGGCCATGGCAAATTCGCCTGCTGAAAGTGAATTGTCATTTGAAAAAATTCCATTTGTTGACATGGAACAAAAGAAAAACACGGACATTGATGCAGACTCTGCACCCTATGGTTTGACTGCACCTTTAAAAAACTTCAAAGCATCTTCATCACTTTCAGTGGACAAAAGAATTGAAAAGGTCTTCTATGATAATGATTTGCCCTCAAAAGACGGTGTAATGAACTTATATCATGAGGGGGTGGAAATCAGCAAAATTAACCGTATTTTGAGTATAGGGATGGTGGGGTTAAAAAAAAATAGGAAGTTGGTCCCAACCAAATGGAGTATTTCTGCTACAGACAGCACAATTTCTGCAAATTTAATTGAAAAGATAATAGTAGAAAACTATCAGCCTGTTGATTTGTTTGAGGTATACAAATACTCCCATTTAGACAATTACTATGCAGTTGTTTTGATTCCCTATAGCACATGGTCCTTTGAGATGCAGGAGGGATGGCTGGACAGCAAAGGAAACATAGGAATGGGTTCAGATTTTGAAGATTTCAAGGGTTTGAATCACTATCCACAAATAGCTGGGGCATATTTTGCAGGCAGGCTGTCAATAGCTGAGCACCTAAATAAAGTAAAAAGAAAGGCGGCTGCATTGGTTTTAAGGGAAATCCACCCTCAGTACATATTTCCAGTAGGGGTATGGCAAATAAGGGAAGGAATTAGAGAGGCATTAAAAGGCCCTTTCAGGGAATTCGAAAATCTTGAGAACGCCCTTTCATTTGCCGTTTCTTCCCTATCCATATCAAAAAATGAATGGATTAGAAATAGTAGGATATACCAATGCGTCAAAGAACAAAAAAGAATTTCAGAATACTTTTAGGTCATATTTAGCCAAAAGAGTATTTGAGATACCCACTGTGCAGTATTCAAAATAAAAGCAAGCAGAAAAGCAGATTGGGTGTATTTGAGAAGTTCCATCGGTCCTGTAAAATTTTAAATGAAAAAATTTTAGCTACCCATTGCCATTGAAAAAATTATCAAAATATTTACAATATAACAGATAAGCCAATTTGTCCATGAGAATCGCACACATAAACAACATATCAGGTGTACCGTCCACGATTGCAGAGAACCAAAAAAAGCAAGGGCATTCAGTAGATGTTTTTGTTTTCAATGATACAATATACAAACAATTTGGCGGCATCAAAGTCAACTATAGATCGCCTATTGCCCAATGGAAACTTTTTAAAAAATTAAAAAAAGACTATGACGTATGGCATTACCATTATCCTTATGGTTCGTTGAAAAACAGTTTAGAGAAGAGAAACCAAGGCAAAATTTATTTAAAGCACTATCATGGAGACGATATAAGAGGGAAACACGAGAATGATTTTTGTCTTGTTTCTACGCCAGATCTGTTACAATATGCTCCAAACGGCAAATGGCTACCCAATCCAATAGACACATCCCTGATAGAAAAAATTGTTGTTGCAAAAGGAGAATCAAAGGTAGCACAAAAAGACAACAACATCAACAACAACAAAGTGAGAATTGCGCACTACCCATTTTATAAAAATAGCCCCTCATCTGATTTCGATTACTATACCAGTACATTGAACAAATTACAAAAAGAGAACAAATGTGAAAATGTTGAGATCATAAATCTTCCCCATGCCCAAGCCTTGAAGGTCATGCATTCTTCGGATATCATAGTTGGAAAAATATTACCAAATGTTGGTTGGTTTGGAAGGTTTGAGCTTGAAGGCATGGCACTTGGCAAACCGGTGATTACTTATGTATCGGATCACTTGTATGAAAAATACAAGCCACCGGTATACAGAACCACAAAAGATACATTCAAGCAGGATTTAGAAAGTTTGGTTGCAGATAATGATGAGAAAAACAGACTGGTCATTGAAGCGCAAAAGTATATCAAAAAACACCATTCAATAGAACCCATTATTAAAACGGTCGATGAGTGTTACAAATCATAGTTTTTGTGTTGCAGGTAAAACGTTTTTGCACTACAAAACAAAATCTTTTGTACCAAAACCTCAAGTCACAAATCAGCATAATTCAATGCCATTGTCACTTGTTTAACATCGCATGAAATATTGATTGTTTTGTGTCGACTTTTGACAATAACCCCTTCTTAACTATCGGAATGCGATGTACCTCTCTAACTAAAGGTATGTCTTGATACATTTTTTCATAGTGATGAATGAAGTTAAACGATTCTGCCTTTCTTGGAGGCGATTCTTCATACCAATCAATGTTGCACACATGCTCGTTTGAATAATTAATCAGTTTCCGAATAACTTCATTTATTTCAGATGGAAGTACATGCATAAACACCTCAGATGCTATCACCAGGTCATACTTCTTATCGGATTGAAAAGATTGTATATCAGACACCATAAACTCTATTTTTTCCTTCGCCCCGTTTACATCCCGGATATTTAATTTGGCATTTTCTATTTGATGAGGCGAAAGGTCAAATGCAAAATACTCTTTGATTTGTGGAAATGCTGAGAGAAGCAATCGCGTTACCCGCCCAAATCCACACCCAACCTCAAGTACGGTCGAAAAAGAATACTTCTTCAAGTATTCAGTAAGTATCTCTTCCTGCAATTTGAAATTCTTGTCATATCTAAAGTTCTGTTTGTACACCTTACCTCGTTCCTTCCAGTATTCTCCAGGATTGTAAGACATGCTTTATTACCTTCAGTAAAGCAAGAATAATAATTTTTGTATAAATATACCACACATAAAAAACCACATTAAAACTTCAAAACAAACGCCCTACAATATTGTAAATAGTTATTTGTTTTGCAATTACTAAAACACCATTTTTTCAAATGCCATGGTGATCCTGCCGGTTATCAAATATAATGGTGCACAGTATACCCCATCACAAAACACCAATTCCAGGCTAGTGACTATCATTTATGTCGGTGCAGTCAGCACATTTTGTATGCATCAAGAATTTTTTTTTCATTTTTTTCCCAAATCAAATTGTCATTAGCATAATCGAATATTTTCAATCTTTTGTTATGCAATTCATCCAAGTTTTCCTTGAAGTACATTAACTTCGAGGCCATATCCATGGAGTCTTCAAATGTCATACAGTGCTCTTTTAGAATTTCCCTCACGGGTTTTAATGATGAGACACTCATCACAAAAAGTCCTGCATGAGCATACTCATATGCTTTGTTAGGGTTTGTGTAGTAGTGTGACCAGTGCTTTTTAAATGGGATAAGGCCTATTGAATGGTTGGTCATTTCTTTATACATACCTTGCCTGTCAAGGTAGCCTGTATACCGAATCTTTTTAGAGGATTTATCGCTCCACCCTATGATTGTTAGGTATCCCATATCTTGTTTAAGGAACATGTCATAAAGACCATCAATATTTCGGTTTGGGAATTGTTGCTTATTGTGGCCATCTGATCCCGCATAAACAGAGGACAAGTTGCCATGAAATGACGGTTTCTCAAAATCCTCAATTTCAGATTTCATCGGAAAGTTTGGAACAACAAACACACTATCGGCATTATTGCCAATCACTCGAAAGTCATCAGCAATCTCTTTAGACACCGTGATTGTCGGTGTTGATGACACCAATTCTTTTTCCCACCTAGTCCACAGATTAATCGCATGTCGATTTAAGACATTTCTTCTTGTTTTTTTAATTGCATTAACTAGAAAAAAATTAAACTTGTTCACATTGTGTTTTGTGGTTTGTGCCATTTTCTCCATCTCTGTTAAAAATTGTGAGTGCTTAGACCAATACTCATGATCATCGTACACAAATGGCAGTTTTAACTCAGAAACCATCCTGGCTGAGAAAATATTATGTGCATGCACTAGGTCAGGTTTTGCTTCATTTATTACCTTAGTAATTTGCTTTTTGACAGAACTCCAATAAAATGGAATCCCATACCTGGCTTTTGCAGTCCAGTTAACCTCATATATTTTAGAAAAGGTATTTCTATTGTAAATAGATTTATCCCTTGTTGCCCCTGCAAACATGACATCATAACCAAGATTTGATGAAGTTATTGCAGACTTTTCAACCCTCCAATCAGGCAAAGCGTCATGTGATAAATGCAGGATTCTCAACTAATAAACACAATAATGCATATATAATATAAACAAATTCTTAAAAAAGACCACACATACACACACCACAGCAAATCACATACATTCAGATAATAAAACAGGCAAACAGTCTTTCTTAATGGATATAATAATTAACATAAAAGGTAAAAATTAAATTTTGAGTTCATCATACACCTTTGAGAGACTGGAAATCACACTTAATGGATAATGCTCCTCAGGCAATCTGTTTCTAAATTTTAATTGATAATCCAGTACATCAAGTCCACAAGCCAAAGACTCTAATGCAGTTTTGCTTAATGCAGGTATAATCTTTTTATTAACATATCTGATATCCACATATATCTTGTATTGTTTTAAAAAGTTTGGGAGATCCTGATACATCAAAGGATGCCTCATCCTATCATGCACCGTTATGTCAAGATTAATGTGATTTTTTTTCACATATTCCAATGCCCAGGGTATGTCAGTCACCTCATTGTCCATGGTCACAGCACTCCTCTTTAGGCCATCATTGCTTGTTGATGGCACTGCTGCACCAGGCTTGAAAACATCCAAATCAATCGGGTTTGGAAGATACAGTTTCATAACGGCATTCTTTGTAGAGGCGTATTTCAGAAGATCGGATGTGGACACAATAACCGCATCAGCTAAATTTTGTGCTTTGTAGTGTATTCTTTTTTTTAGCAGCAAAGTATTTCGTATTTTTCTGTATTTCAGAATCAAACTAATGGCAATATCGGATAGTCTTGATCGGTGAGGGAGTTTTTGTTTTTTTAGGCCCCGTACGTCAGTGCCATGGTAATGTAAAACCATTTTTTTTGAGTTTCCAAACTTATTGCGAAGTTTTAAAAACACATCGGATCTGGTGTGGATATGGATCATATCCGCAGATTTTGATTCCTCAACAACTTTTTTTAGGAACTGGTCCTCTGATGTAGCGATTGTTACGTAGTCCCTATAGAATCTGTAAAATCCAAATTTATCATAAATGTCATACTTGATAACTTTTGAGTTGTGCCCTTGTATCCGATGTTGGTATTTTGCTAATATGCATGATACCGCAGCTGCATCATCTATATGGAGAATACGCAATGTTTATTGTCAACACTGTTTTTAGTATCGAGTATAAAATAATTGTTAAGATACAAACAATACAGCGATAAGAAGAATACAGATGAAATGTGCAAATAGCATTCTAGTATTTCAGCATAGTCAAATGGTGAAGATATTTGTTTCCGCCAAAAGTTAGTTTGATTCAAAAAATAGGTGGATATCACTTTATTAAAAGAAGTTAAATTATTGATGGTAGAGAGATCATAAATCCTTGATAATAAAAACAATCAACCCTTCAACAGAAGAAGTCATTGAAGAATATGACACCATATCAAAAGATGAAATAACCACCAAGACAAAGAAAGCAAAAGATGCGTTTGGAGAGTGGAAAAAAGACCACAATAAGAGGGAAAACTTTCTATATGCATTTGCCAATGAGTTCAGAAAAGACAGAGAGAATCTGGCCAAATTCGCCTCTATTGAGATGGGAAAAGCTATCAAGGAGGCAAGAAGTGAAGTAGATAAATGCGCTTGGGCAATAGAGTATTTTGCAGATAATGGGGAAATATTTTTAACTGATGAAATTATAAACACAGAAGCAAGAAAAAGTGTTGTTAGTTTTGAGCCTCTTGGGGTGATAGCTAGCCTAATGCCCTGGAACTTTCCCTATTGGCAGGCGTTAAGATTTGCTGCACCATGTCTGATGGCAGGAAATACTATCATTCTAAAACCAGCTAGTGTTACGATGGGTTGTGGCATCCAAATTGAAAAAATATTCAACAAGATAGGAATGCCAGATAGCGTATTTCAATCCATTATCGCATCATCAAAAGAAGCTGAATACCTAATAGATTCAGACGATATCAGTGCTGTAACTTTTACAGGGAGCGTTCCCGTTGGTGCCAAGGTAGGGCAAAGAGCGGCATCACAGTTAAAGAAAATAGTTTTGGAATTAGGAGGCAGCGATCCATTTATAGTCTGTGAGGATGCCGATATCGACAAAGCGAGTTCTGGAGCAGTAAAGGGAAGATTCATCAACTGCGGGCAGAGTTGTATTGCTTCAAAGCGCTTTATTGTGGTCAAAAAAATTGCAAAAGAGTTTACAGAAAAGTTTGTAGAAAAGACCGAAAAACTCAAAGTTGGAGATCCCTTATCCGACGATACCGATTTGGGCCCATTAGTAAACGCCAATGCGGTTGAGGGTATTGATGGAATGGTCAAAAGAGCAATAAAAGAAGGGGCGCAGCTGCTTACAGGGGGCCACAAAACGGACGTTAAAGTCAACGGCAGCGTAAAAGGATATTTTTACAGCCCCACGGTTTTCAACAACGTCACTCCCGATATGGAACTAGCGCAGGAAGAAACATTCGGGCCTGTCGCACCCATATTGACCGTAGAGGATGAAGCACAAGCAATAGAAGTAGCAAACAACACTAAATTTGGTCTTGGAGCCAGCGTCTGGACACAAAATTTGGACAAGGCAGAAAGGTATTCAAGAGCTGTACATGCTGGCATTGTCACGGTAAACAATGTTGTGATATCTGATCCAAGGGTTCCTTTTGGGGGCGTTAAAAACAGTGGCTTTGGTAGAGAATTATCCAGGTATGGGATATTAGAATTCGTAAACACAAAATCAGTCAGGTTCTATGACCAACTGAGTCGTCATCACTATGTAGAATAGCAGCAGTAGTAGTAGTAGTAGATAACATATAATGTTATATGTTAAAAAGCATCAACATTTTTTTTCTCGTTATTGTGCAACTTTAGATGGCTTGACAATCAAGTGGGAGATGGCTAGTACTAAATACCCGGGGATTAATTCCTTGCAAACCACAATCATGTTTTTTGTATTTGAATGCAGCATTTTAACAAATTGCATTACAGTGCCTAAAGCAAATCAACTATAGAGAGTCATCATATCACAACAATTAAAGACACATCAAAGGACCGTTATTTATAAAGTCACGATGACAGTTAGTTTTGGAAATGCTATACCAGGTTAAAATCAAAAATGAGAGATGCAATGGCTCTGTCTGCTGCTGGGGTATTTCATGGCAACATAAGTTTAAAGCAATAACAAGATTTGTTCTATTGCGTCCTAGATTTTGATCCATTGCTTATTCTTAATGCCATTGCGCTTGTATACACCAACAAGCCTTGCAGCAAGTATCCACCAACTATCAATACCATGGTGTTAAGGGTCGTAGGCAGGGTCATTATTCTATTAATATGGGCATTAACAAAACTGTTTCCACAATGATTATTATTGCAATCAAAATACAAACATAGAGCGGTTTTCTGTGGCCCTTTGCGACAAGAACAGCCAGTGACACATAGACCAATTCAAGGAAAATTGCATAAGCGATAAACCTTGGATCACCAAATGGAATTCCTATTAAACCAACTACTATTATAGAGACAAGTGTGACCAATACCGGAAAGTGTGGTCTTTTAATGTCAAAGACCCTGCTTTTCATATTCGATCAAAAGTCTATATGAGGATTTTTTGCAAAAACAATCCCCATAGGGCAAGCAATAAACAGACATGGCGATATTTTGCAGTTTAATGGATTAGACAGAGCATAAGGTATAACATCAACCAAGAAATTGAGAGTCAATGCGCTTTTAGATACAAATAAACTATTTGCATATTTAAAATTTACCTACAATAAAACATTTAGTATATCGTATAATGTAAGAAGATATCTCTCCAGGTCTCATTATGTTCAGCAAATTCGCCATTATCCAAAGTAAAGCCATTCTTTGAGTCCCACAAATTATCCGCATCTACTTGGAACCATCCAATCTTGAAAATGAAGACATAATCACTATATGCAGGCATACAAACAAGAAGACTAGGTAGCACATATCCAATTCGTCATTTAGGTAGCCGCCGAAGATGTAGAAGTGCGAATTTCGCTCATGGCAGAATAATCAAACCATTTCAGCAAAAGCATTCAATTCAAAAGCGCCCTTTTTCTTCATTAATTAATAAACGAGCTAAAAAATTTATCACATATTCTCAGTGCAAATCGGGTTATTGTGTCCATAGAATAGCAAAACAATCGTTATTTTAAAGCTTTTTGCAACTCCTCAATAACGTCTTCTGTTCCTACCTGTGGGTTTTCCCCTTCATCGATTAAAGGTTTTATTATTCCGCCAGCAGCATAACTATGACCCCCACCGTTCAATCTCTGCGCAATAAGATCACATTTTATATCTGAGGCAGGCTTTCTCCTGATGCTTAATTTTCCGTCAGGTGCATACAAGATTGCCAAATCTGCATCTTTATGCAATTCAAATATCCTTTCTGCAATTATGCCTTTGGATAGTACCTGGGGGGATTCAACAATTGCAACTTTACACTTGTGTATATTCTGAATTACAAGGGAATCCATGGCGTTTTTCATGGCAGATTCCTTTAGCGGAAGATACTTGCTCTCATAGACTTCCTGCAATTCATCATCCCAAAATACACCTTTTGATGCTTTTTTCACTATTGTATGCAATTTCTTATGAGCGTTCGGGAGCGTAAGATAATACATAATGATTTCAGGCAAAGGGGGTGGATTTTTAATTTCATTTAACCCAAAATCCATGTCATGAGCTAATTTTGCCATCCTTTGGCATGCCGTCCTTTTAATGTTT
>JBBJMN010000083.1:0-10010 GCA_037720485.1 Candidatus Nitrosocosmicus sp. | reverse complement strand
TATTTTGCTGCTTTTTCATGTTTTGTTTGCATATCTTGCAATGCATTGTTTATATAACTTGGTGATGGAGTATGTGTGAAGAAAAATGGCCCAAATGCCAGCATTAATTCCAAAGGAAGTAGAGATACAGAGACTAAAGAAAATATACATCATGATTATAATGTTAGGCTCAATTGCCGCATCAGTAGAGGTGGACAACTTCGTTGATGGATCATTGCACCAGACAGCCATCAGGGACAGCGCCTTCACACCAGCCCACTGGTGGTTGTACAGCCACTTTATTGCGCTCCCGTTAGGTTGGGGGTTTGTTGCGATGTACGACAGAAGGGTTCCGGCCTTGAGAGGACCAAACAACTCCATGAACACGGGCCTAAAGATAACCATTATCGGTTACTTGGCAACAATGTTCACAATCGGCATCAACGAGATGTGGCACTTTTGGTTTGTTGAGGAGATATTCTCCGTGCCAAACCACTGGATGTTTAACATGGGTGTAGTTGTGGCCTTTATGGGTGCGTTAGCCTATGTGGTCAGGGTGTATGCCCGCATGGTTGAACTGGGTGCAGAAACTCCGGCAAGGAACCCATATGTAGCAGAAATGTACAAACTAGCACTTGAGGGAAAACTCTACAGCAGATCCATCCCATAAACTTTTTTTTGTCCTGTTAATATTTTGTACAGGTAATTTGCATATTTTTTATTGACAGAATTAAGATGGCATAGTGTATGTGTTTTCTTAGTTTACATCAAGATCTCTAGATTGTTTTAGTTTTTCAGAGAAGCTAATTGTTTCGCCATGGTCGGAAATAGAAATATTGGTATTAATCCGTATGTTTAATCCCAACGACCTGTAAACACTAAGTAGATCACCGCCAGATATCTTTGATATTTCCCCATAGCGTATCAACTCATTTAGTCTTTTGATAATAACCTTGGTTTGAAAAGGAAACTGTTTTTCTGCCAGATCCAGAACTTCATTGCCACGATCATATAAACACCTTAACAAAAAATCTCTTTCAGATGCGCCTTCTACCGAGTCCGATTTTTTTTGGTGCAATTCATTTTGTTCTCTTGTTTTTATTTCTTTTTCTTTAGAGACAAATTGGTCTTTTAGAGCCTTCATTTTTCTGGCTTTTATTAACTCAAGATCAGGATCGTCTATATTGGAGTTGTTGTTACCTGTCAATTTATCCTTTAATCACTCCAAGGGGTATTAATCGTACTGCTTTGGTAGCTATGCCAACATTATGTGAAACGTCTGCAACCATGTCCACATCTTTGTATGCATCTGGTGTTTCTTCAACCAAACCATTTTTGGTCAAAGATTTTACGTACACTCCCCTAGATTCTAATTTTTTCTTTACGTCTTCGATTGTATTGATTCTTTTTGCTTGGGATCTCGACATGGTCCTTCCAGCACCATGAGCAGTTGATCCAAAGCTTAATTCCATAGATTTTTCATTTCCCAATAGTATCCAGCTAGCAGTACCCATAGACCCAGGAATAATCACAGGTTGGCCAATGGAGCGATATCTTTGCGGCAATTGTTCCATTCCCGCTGGAAATGCACGAGTTGCGCCTTTTCTATGTACAACCAAATCTCTGGTTCCCTCCCCATCAACTTTATGACGTTCTACTTTTGCAATATTATGGGACACATCATACACTAATTTCATGTCTAGATCTTGCTCACTCATTTTAAGGACACGCTGAAAAGCCATCCTTGTCCAATGAGTGATCATTTGCCTATTTGCCCAAGCAAAATTCAATGCTGAAAACATTGATTTTCTGTAACTTTCACCCTCAGGTGAACCGTTAGGTACGCAAGCCAGTTCTCTGTCTATAACATTTAGATTGTACCTTTTCATAGATTGCTCCGATAAACGCAAATAATCACTGCACACCTGGTGCCCGAATCCTCTCGAGCCACAATGAATTAAAATTTGAATTTGGCCTTCTTTTGTGATTCCCATAGTTTCTGCGGCTTTATCGTCACATATTTTATCCACCTTCTGAATTTCAAGAAAATGATTGCCAGAACCCAAGCTACCTAATTGGAGAGATCCTCTTTTTCGAGCATTCCCCGAAATATTTATGGGATCTGCACCCTTCATTTTACCAAATTCTTCGCAGGACTCTAGATCGCTATTTATTCCATAACCATTCTCTACCGACCATTTGGCGCCTTCAACTAGCAATTCGTCTAATTCGGAAGAGGTGAGCTTGATTGCGCCCTCGCTTCCAACACCAGTTGGAATAGAGGAAAAAAGTTCATTTACAAGTTCCTTAAGTTTTGGACGTAAATCTGCTTCAACTAGATTTGTTCTGATTAGTCGAACTCCACAATTAATGTCATAACCAACACCGCCTGGGCTAATAATGCCACCTTCCAGATCGGACGCCGCAACGCCTCCAACTGGAAAACCATACCCCTCATGCCCATCAGGCAATACAACAACATGTTTTTTTACTCCTGGCAAAGTAGTCACATTTACAGCTTGATCAAGTGTGCGGTCTGAAATCATTTTTGAGATTAACAAATCATTTGCAAATATTGTAACCGGTACATTCATTTCTTTTGACTCGTCTTTGAAAATTTGAAATTTAAAATCGGTTATTTTATTGATTCGGTGTTTTCCATTTTTTGTTACTAATGAACTAGACATTATTCCTTATGTGTTAAATATTTTAATCTTGTTAAATATTAATCATCCTAAATAATAAATTAGATAGTCAACATTTGAAAATAATTAATGCCCATTTTACCAATCGATAGTGGAAGATATGGAAGTAAAGAAATGAAAGAGATTTTTGACGAAACTAAAAAGTTAGATTATGAATTAAAATTTGAAGCAGCAGTTGCAGAAGCACAAGCAAAGGTTAACCTAATACCCAAAGATGCTTCAGAGGAGATAACAAAAATAATAGCCTCAAACAGCGTAAGACTTGACAGAATTAAGGATTTAGAAAAGGTAAGCGATCATGACATGGCTGCGACAGTAGAGGCAATTAGCGAACTATGCTCAAACAGTACAAAACCGTGGATTCATTATGGATTAACCAGCAATGACATTGTTGATACTAGCACATCAATGCAAATGTACGATGCATTTAAAATCATAGAGTCAAAAATACAGGAATTAATCAGAGAACTGTTAAGGAAAGCTAAAGAAAATGAAAGGTTGCCCGCGGTGGGTAGAACTCATGGCCAACACGCTAGCATCATGTCATTTGGTTTAAAGTTTGCCATTTGGTCAAATGAAATGTTGGATCATTTGACACGAATTGAACAGGGCAAGAAAAGGTTTTTGGTGTGCAAGACTTTGGGTGTTGTTGGAACGGGCTCCTTAATGAGAGAAGAGGCACTTGAAGTTCAAAAGATAGTTTCGGAAAAGTTGGGTCTTTTTCCAATCGAGGCAGCAACACAAATAATTCCAAGAGAGAGATATGCAGAGATGATATTCATTATTGGATTGATTGGAGCAACATTAGATAAAATAGCTATAGAAATAAGAAACTTGCAAAGGACCGAAATTGGTGAGGTCCAAGAGCCGTTTAAGAAAGGTCAAATGGGAAGCAGCGCAGTGCCTGTTAAAAAAAATCCAACTAAAAGTGAAAGAATCTCATCCTTTGCCAAAATACTTAAATCTAACGTATACACATCTTTGGAAAACATTTCTTTATGGCATGAAAGAGATTTATCTAATTCTGCTAACGAACGTTTCATAATTCCAATATCGGCCATTTTGATAGACGATATGATTACTACAATGATAAAAATAATCTCAGGATTGATCATAAATAAAGAAAGAATACTGGAAAACATCGAAATAACCAAAGGTCAGGTATTTGCAGAATTTGTTCTTCAACTGCTGATTTCTAAGGGGATTCCAAGGTTTGAAGCATATAGGGATATACAAAGGATAGCATTCAAATCAACAGAAACAAAAGAGCATTTTTTTAAGGCATTGTCAGAAGATGAGAATATCAAAAAAAATATCACTGAGGAAGAGTTAAAATCCGTTTTCAATCCCCAAAATCAATTATCTGCATCTAGTAAAATCATTTGCAATGTAATGGAAAAAGCTAAAGATATGAAAATATGCAGATTATAAACATATAAGAAAGTGACAATATATAATATAAATTTAAGTTCTTGAGTGAAAAAACAATACATGAAGTCCGATTTAGATAGGATAGAGATAGTTCCATGAAGAAGGATAAAAAGTGGACCTTTAGTTTATTGCATTATAGACATGCAACAGGTTTTTTCATAACATTGTCATTTATTTTTATGATAGCAACAGGTTTTTTTGGAATACCCTTGATCTCAAATTTCTTTTCGGATAAGAACAGCGATCCATCCCAACTGATATTTGCAATATGCAGTCTATCAGGATGTATATGGGGGTTTATGGCATACAATCAATTTGACAGAGTTACAAAGTTAGTTAAAGCAACCTGGTCTTTATCTCACAAGTTAGACCCTATGATAGGAGAGTATGACCACAAAACACTTAACCCCGAAACCAGGCAATGGGAAGAAGGATATACACATTATGGAATTGTGGATTATTGGGAGAGGGATAACGAAGTTCCACAATGGATGGATAAGGGAAAATACTGGAAAATACTCATTGAATTACAAAAGATAGACAAGAATATAACATTACAAATAACGAGGGATCGAAATCTTCCTTTCAATCAAGGAAAAAACAATTTGTCCATAACAATAAAGGAGAATAATTCTTTTGATCCATCCAAAGAAAATGGGAAGAAACACCCTAACAGGCACAAGAAATTCAGGATAGTTATTCCACAATGGCTAGTAATGAATACAGACTATAAGAATTTCAATGCGTATTTCCAATTAGAAATAGGCTCACTCACAAATACAATTACAGAGGTTAATAAAAACATTCCAGAAATAATCGATGAATTAGTAGAAAGGGAAAAAATAATACTGACAAAGCCCTGGAATGTGTTTATGTCTTTGGTAACATATTTAAACAAAAGCCTTCCCATAAGAATAATCTATGGCAAAACAAAGGAAATGATGCCAGACGCAAAGCAACGTAGAATTCAATATACAAATGACAACCTTTCGAGAATGTCAACAAATGACTTGATCGAATCCCTAACAATAAAATCCAAAATGATAGGAATAGACGAAAAATCCCTAAACAAAGTATCATCGTTGCTTAAATTCTTAAGGAATGAGTACGAAAAAATAGGTCTAGGAGAGGGCTCTAGCGAATACCACAATCTCCACCATTCTTTGGAGGTTGCATATATGAGTTTACATATGCTGCCTAAAGAAATTCACGGTTACCCGATAAACAACAAAGATTATGAAATAATGCTTGTTGCAGCGTTATTGCATGACTATGATCCATTGCAAGACCTGAAATACCGCAATTCAAAATATACAAGGAGACCCACAGTAATCAACACAATAGAACACTTAGGGAAAAAGAGAATTCACGATGCTTATTTTAGTTTGAGCGATGAGGAGCTAATAAAATTTTTTAGAAAACATGATTCTCCCCTGCTCCCAACAAAAGAGTTCTCAACAGTACATCCGGAACATTTGAATGATACAAAAACGCCGCTAGAAAGTAAAATAATAGAAGCATTAATCTGGAGAACAGACTACCCATATGATGAAAAGTCTCAATCCAATGTTAACCAATTATTGAGAGAAATTGATAATAGCGGTTTTTCTAGCGAAAAAATTAATGTGATAGCTGAAATTCTATCACTAGCTGATCTTTCTGTAACGTATTTAAGCTCAGATCCGCTTTTAGCATGGAATAGAGTAATAAAACTATACCAGGAGTTGAATCTCCCAATATCAGAAGCGGTTTTGAGAACAGACAGGTTTCTGTCATTTTTCTCAGAAGAATCATTATTTAAGGAAATAATATCTAGGAAAAACTTTCCAGAAATATTCAGACAAAAATGGGATAATGTCTACAGGTTCTTTCACGAAGGTAATCCTTCCAATCGCATCAATAAAATAATTTTTGATGCGAGAATGAAATACAACAAGATAAACATGGAGTTGGATATGAACAGTTGTGAATTTATAATCAGTAACGCCATTATCAAGAAAAACGAATTTTTTATAGGTATTGGAAAAAATAAAGATGACATAATGACAGCTCAATCAAAATTAAAAGAAGCAGGTATAGAAAATTTAGAAGTTTTCCCAGGAGACACAGAAAGACTACTACCTTTTATCAAAGACAGATCGATTGATAGCTTTATTATAACAATGACCAATGATGAGAAAAAAGACCTCAACAAGACAATGTTGTTGAAAGATTTGTTTTATTCCCATAGCTCTAAATTGGTTATGAATGGAACGATTAAGGTAATAACGGGAAAAGATCAAGATCATGATAATATAGTATCATTAATACCTGACCAGGAGTTTAGAATCATGGACATATCTAACAGTAATATATCAAAAGATATTTCAAATGATGGTGAATTCATTGATTTAGAAAAATTAGCAAAGGTCAAAATGATAACAATATCGAAGACAGAATAAAAAAAATAATAAACAATCAGAACAATTGTATATTATCGAAATATTGGTGCATATTAAAAAGTTAGAAATCAACGGTTTTAAGTCATTTGGCTCAAAGAACATAATATTAAATTTTCAAAAAGGATTGATTGTAGTTACAGGGCCTAATGGTTCAGGCAAAAGCAACATCCTAGACGCAATTTTATTTGCATTGGGCGAAAATAGCCCAAAAGCTCTTAGAGTGGATAGGTTCCAATCTTTGTTCCATGACAATTCCACAAACAACAATACAAATAAGACAGTAAAAGTAAGTTTAACTTTTGATAACACAGATAGGGGAATACCATTAGATGATGACAGTGTTACTATTACTAGAGAAATGTCTGGGGTAAATAGCGGAGAAAGTCAATACATTATCAATGGAAAAAAAGTATCGAGAAACAACATAATGGAGTTGTTGGAGATAATTGTTGCCTCACCCAACAAATTGAACATAGTGCAGCAAGGCATGATAACAAGAATATCTGAATTAAATTCAGAAGAAAGAAGGAAAATCATAGAAGACATCGTAGGGCTTTCTTATTTTGACGAAAAAAAGAATCAAGCCATGAAACAATTGGAGGAATCAGATAGGAGGTTGGAAATAGCTTTAACTAAAATGAATGATGTAAGAAACAGGATAGATGAATTAGAGTCAGAAAGAAATGATCAACACAGATTTATCCAACTAGAATCCGAAATAAAGAGACTAAAAGCTATAAAGGCATCTGGAAACCTAAAGAAAACAATCAATGATATTACGGGCCTTACAGCTAAAAGCGACATTAAGGAAAGCAATATAAAAAGAATTTCGGAGGAGACAGACAAATTAAATCAAGAAATAAAGACTTTAAACGATGAAAAAGAACATTTTTTTATTATATCAAATGATTCCAATAAAGAGAAAAAAGATTTAGAGATAAAATTATCATCAGTAATATATCAATATGAACGAACTAATGCAATAATAAAGGAATCCCAATATTACTTCAATCAAATAAATCAAAAGAAGAAAAACAATTTACTAGAACAACAAATACACCACAGAAAACTAAAAGATTATGAGGAACAATTAACCAGCATACAGAACAAAATAGAAACAGAAACAGAAAATAGAAACGAGAAAGAGAAAAAGGTTGAGGAAATAGTTGAGGAAATAGAAAAAAAGAGCGTGTTAAATTCAAACGAAATCAGCAAAAAGAATCTTATGGAAACAAGGCTAAAAAAACTAGGGCAAATAAAGGGCGAAATAGAAATAACCATAGTCAGAAATGAAGAAAAAATCAAAAACCTATCAGACAAAATAAGAGGCAATGATAAGGTAATACAAGAATTACTTGTAGAAAAGGAAAAAAATGAGAAATACGCATCAGACCTAAATAATAAAATCACAGAAGTTTATTCTGATGTTGCAAATCTACAAAAAAACAGCAATAGAATTGAGAATGAATATACAAAGTTAAATGAAGAGATAGAAATATCAAAAAAAATTGCCGATAATGCAGAAACGACATTGTTAAAATATGATGAGAAAATGAAACTAGCTAAAAATATTTTAACTGAAGATTACGCCATTGCAACTTTATTGAAAGACTTTAAAAATTTAGGTATTATAGGATACGTGTTTAATCTATTAAAATGGAACGAAAAATATCAAAAAGCTATTATTGCATCTGGAAATGAATGGATGAAGTCCATAGTCGTAAAAGACATCAAAAGTATGATCGTTTTAGCAGAGTTTTCCAAAAATAACGGAATACCATTTCTAAAAATAATCCCATTAGAACTGCTCAATGGCGAAAAGATTAAAGAGATACCAGATGATCCATCAATATTAGGCCCATTATCAGAATTTGTGTATTGTGAAATAAAAAATTTATCGGAATTTCTATTTGGCAGCATCATTCTTACAAAAAACCCACTAACTGCATACTTATTATCAAAACATGGGCACAAGGCAGTCTCAATCACTGGGGAGATTTTTTTTCCGAATTTGTCACTAATGCAATTTGATTATGGCTCAAAAGTATCGGATCTTACTAAAGATATTCTATTATCTGATTCGATTGAAAGTTTAAAAATAAGTATGGAAAAGCTAACGACATTAACAAAAATAAAAATTTCCGAGTTATACAACCTTAATGAGGAAAAGATAGCAAATAAAAATGCATTGGACTCTATTAATTCTCAAATATCAGATCAGAATAAAAAATCTATTGAAATTCAAAATGCAATTAGTAAGTATCAGCACGATAGTAAAAGACTAATTGAAAGTAATACCGATAATAGTATAGCGATTGACAAAATAGCGAATGTTCTGAATATATCTAAATCAAGATTTAAAGTCATTGAAAGCACCATAAATAGAATTAAAAAAGAAATAGAATCCATAGAGAATGAAAACGATATTGAAGAAATAAACACTTTGAGCAAAGAGAAAAAGAGGATTAGCGGCGAGCTTGAAATCATAAACAACCAAATAAGACAACTGACCTTAACTCAATCTCTTTTAAAGAATAATTTTGACAATACCAATATTCAATATCAAAAATCAATAAAGGAAGAAGAATTTATAGAGAATGAAATTGAAAACAAGGAATCAATTTTAGAAAAGTCAAAAGCCGAACTAAAAGGCATTGAATTAGAACTTGGAGGATTAAGAGAAAAGGAAAACAAAATAATACAATCAACAAGTTCCACATATGCAAAGCTTCAGGAATATGAGCACAAATACAGAAAATTAATGGAGAATGAAAGGAAAGCTGTCAAAGAATTAAATTCGTTGGAAAAGGAAATAGCTATAATCAACAAAGACATTTCATCTCTTCAAAATCAAAAGACAAACCAAATAAATGAATTGCAAGAATTAGGGTATAATGAAACTCTAGAAAGTTATGAGGTAGGTAACTTATACCAAGATTTAAAACTAGAATACGAAAATGTAAAAGAAAGAGTAAACCTACGGGCGGATGAAACATATCTAGAAATAATAGCCGGGTATCGAGGAATGTCAAATAAAAAAAATCAGTTGGAAGAAGAGAGAAACTCTATTGTAAGGTTTATCGCGGAAACTGGAAAAGAAAAGGAAATTGTTTTTACCAATGCATTTAAAAAAGTAGATGAAGACATTAGAAAAACATTTTCAGAGATTACCGGAGGCAATGCTTGGCTAGATTTAGAAGATCCGGAGAATGTTTTTTCTGGGGGGATTTTATTGATGGTACAATTTCCAAATAAGCAGGCCAGAGAATCTACTTCTTTGTCGGGAGGAGAAAAAACAATGGCGGCAATAGTCTTTCTATTGGCACTTCAATCACTTAAACCATCACCGTTCTATTTGATGGATGAGGTGGACGCACACTTGGATGCACAAAACACTGAAAGATTATCAAAGATTCTATTACTTAGATCCAGTGACAATCAAATAATTTTGGTA
>JBBJMN010000082.1:0-10032 GCA_037720485.1 Candidatus Nitrosocosmicus sp. | reverse complement strand
CGAACATGATGTTCAGATTGAAATCCTTTTCTGTGGTATCTGCCACTCAGATCTCCACCAAGTCCGTAGCGAGTGGAGCGCAATGCCCACTGTCTATCCATGCGTTCCTGGTCATGAGATCGTCGGCCGTGTCTCCAAGGTTGGCTCCGCAGTAACCAGGTTTAAGCCCGGCGACCTTGCTGCAGTCGGCTGCTTGGTTGACTCAGACGGTAACTGCCCCGAATGCCGGGCTGGTCTCGAGCAGTTCTGTCCGCACATGACCTTCACCTACAACTCTCCAGACGTGCACCTTGGAGGCGTCACCTATGGCGGCTATTCCGACAGCATTGTCGTCAAAGAGCACTTTGTCCTACGCGTTCCTTCCAACCTGAATCTCGCAGAAACCGCACCACTCTATGCGCCGGAATTACAACATACTTCCCATGAGGCATTGGGGCGTCACCAAAGGCAAAAAGGTTGGCGTGGTAGGCCTTGGCGGCCTGGGTCATATGGCGGTAAAGTTTGCTCATGCGCTTGGAGCCCATGTCGTTGTCTTCACCACTTCACCCAACAAGAAAGAAGACGCGCTTCGCCTCGGCGCGGACGACGTTGTCATCTCAAAAAATGCCGATGAAATGATTAAGCATGCAGGCAGCTTCGACTTCATTATCGACTCGGTCTCTGCAGAGCATGAAATCAACACATACATACAACTGCTCCGACCCGACGGCAACCTCACCCTCATCGGTGCACCGGACAAGCCTTATGCTGTCTCGGCCTTGGGCCTCCTGTTTAAGCGTCGCAGCCTCTCTGGCTCGCTCATCGGGGGTATTGCCGAGACTCAGGAGATGCTCGACTTTTGTGGTAAACATGACATTACTGCTGACGTGGAAATCATCCCAATCCAGAAGGTCAACGAGGCTTACGAGAGGTTGTCTCGTGCGGATGTAAAGTATCGCTTCTCCATTGATATGGCTTCTCTCAAATCAAAGTAAAACGGCATGGCCGTTCACTTCTACCATTTCTTTTATATTCGACATTGAGTCTCCAAATGATGTACGCAGTTCCGATCAGGATTTGTCGGATTGGAACATAAACGGACGCATCAAAGTCCATGTGATACATTTTGACGTCTCCTTCGCCGTATTTAGGCCTGGACTTCCTCACGACCTCGTCAACATCATTGCAGTCCGTAATTGGTTTGCCTCTTGAAGTTATCTCAACACCAATTAACGAGTGTAAACATGTGACCAAATATCCGTTCGCATACCAATTTTGTTATCTGCTACCACTTTTTTCTTTGGACCTTATTATTAGCAGAACCCTCTTAAAGACCAGCATTATCACACGGGGCCAGTGGATGCAATTTAGAATTATATCCAGTCCAAAATATTTATGATATTATAATAGTGTGAATAGCATTGGAGATGACATTGTCGTTTTGTTATCGTTCATTCCTTTATTGTGGTTTTATCAATCTTGCAACTGACTTTTTGGTTCAAATATGATACATACAAATCTCTCAATTTTAATTTTGCATATTTGCTAGTCTAATCAATCACATATTCATTGCATAGGGTATTAGAAATACCGTGTATAGACTTCAATTAGGGACTCCGTTTAAATGCATCAAAGTACATGTTTTAATGTTTGGTTATATCTGTAGATTCCAAAGACACAACAAGAAGGACAGAAATTGTCTATGGTGAAAAAAATATAATTAATTTTATTGTTAATTTCATTCAGAATACCAAAGAAAGAATGGACCTTTTTGGGGATAAGCATGGTCCTTCAATAATCATAACTCATGACATTTACAAAAATAACTATGCATATGCAAGAGAACGAGCCGTAAAGATACGCTATATAACTGAAATTACAAAAGAAAACCTCCACTATTGCAAAGAAGTAAGAAAGATAGTGGATGAGTTAAGACATATGGAAGGACTGAAAGGAGTGCTGGCTGTAAATGAGTCTGAATACATAGGAACAACGGTGCTAAAGGAAAAAGAACATCTAACACATGTGATTTGCAGCACAGAAAAAGAGGTGATAGAGCAGCAACAATATACTTTTGATACATTCTGGAGAAATGCAATACCCTATGAGCAGAGGGTAATCGAGGTGGAACAGGGGATAGAGCGAACAAAATCAGAAGTATTGGAAAATCCCAGGGAAATATCCAAAAGAATAACAGATTTGGCCAAGAACTCTGACTATATGTGTATTTGTACTACATTTGGAGGAATGCAACTAATATTCAATAATTTCTATGAAACGTATAAGGACGTATTAGAAAAACATCGCAATGGCAAACATGGAGGAATCAGGTGGCTATCATCAATCAATAAGGACAATATCGAACTGGTCAAAATATTTTTAACTGAAGGTATAGACATAAGACACCTAAAGGACGAACCGTCCCTAAATTTTGCACTAAGTAACAAATTGTTCAATTCCACTATAGAAAAAATGGAAGAAGGCAAAATGGCTAGGAGTCTCTTTAGTAGTAATGACGCCTTATACCTTAGTCATTATCAATCAGTTTTTGAAGAATTATGGATAAAAGGAATTGATGCCCGAGATAGAATAAAAGATATTGAAGAAGGACATTTAGTTGATATAGAAATAGTAACAAATGCAAACGAATCTTTAAAACTATTTTACAAAATATCTGAGTTGGTTAAATATGAAGTCTTGATGCTGCTTCCATCTGTAAATGGGTTTTTTCATACAGATGAATCAGGCGGATTCAAGTTTTTGAACGAAATAGCTTTAAAAGGAGTAAAGGTAAATGTGCTAGGAGCTTCTCCTAACTATAGTAAGGACGCTGTAGACAAAATAATATCAAAGTACCCCTTCATAGAATTTAGGAGTTTACAAAATAACCTGCAGGCTATGAATAGAATTGCGATATTTGATAGGTCGAAAACTGTGGTGTTGGAAATAAAAGATGACAGTGCACTTAACTTTCCTGATGCATTTGGTGTTATGATTTATATTGAAAGTAAATCTACTGCGATGTCTTATGCGTCCATTTTTGAAAGTCTTTGGAATCAAACTGAAATGTATGAAAAACTGCAAGTCCATGACAAAATGCAGAAGCAGTTTATCAATGTGGCTGCGCATGAGCTAAGAACCCCAATACAGCCAATACTTGGTATAACAAAAATAGTCATAGATAAAATAAAAGACAAAGAGCAAAAGAAATTACTTGGCACGGTAATCAGAAATGCAGACAGATTAAAAAGGTTGGCTGAAGATATCTTAGACGTAACAAGAATCGAAAGCAACTCTTTAGTCTTAGAAAAAGAACACTTTAACATCTGTGAAACTTTGGTTGATGTTATCCATAATTATGAAAGTAACACTGATGATAAGAGTATAAAATTTGAATGCTCGTCTTCAGATGATGACTGTGTCATATTTGCCGACAGGGATAGAATAAGTCAAGCAATATCAAACATAATCGGTAATGCCGTGAAGTTTGTTTCAGATAACGGAACTATATCCATAGATATAAGCAAGAGGAAAGGCAATAGTGATTCAAATGGAGACATGGTTGTTGTGAGTATAAAAGACAATGGTAGTGGAATAAACTCGGAAATGCTTGACAAGTTGTTTAATAAATTTACTACAAAATCCTTCCAAGGCACAGGCTTAGGACTATACTTAACTAAAAGCATAGTTGAATCTCACGGTGGGCATATTTGGGCTGGGAACAATAAGAATGAAAAAGGTGCTACCTTTTCGTTTAGCTTGCCCTTAAATTTTTAATACCAGACAGGGGAGAAAGAAAATTTCAAATGTAAATTTATTTAAGGAAACATAATAAGTAATGTGGTTTTTCATTTAGCTTTGATAAATTAGAAACTGAAATGAATCCTTTAAAAAATATGGTGTATTTGACTGCCAAGGGGTCTCTCGGATTGTCATATAACTCACCGAATAATTGCAAACATCAAAACCATAACGGTTATTATGGTAATGGGCTGGCTAAAAATAAAACAACTGCTACTTTGGTACAACAGTTACTTTGATGTTACATGTGTTTATTTTTGTGTTGTTTTGGTTAATAGTCACAAATCATGTTTATGCATTGTTATGTTGTATTGGCCGAACCTGATTGATACTTGCGGGTTCTCTATTACGATACTTTTAAATAATTTGCCATATTCAAAAATAAGATTTAAAAATAAAATTAAAGTTAGCAGTTTCGTCATGTTCGATTCGTCCTTTTTTGATTTCAATTTACAGATACCTTCCATAACAACTGGAATGCTGTACTATCACCATTTCAGTCGGGTACGGTTTCGGTTAAAACAGTCTGGATTTCATATCCTACAAAAAACTTTGATTCTTAAAAAACTATTGCATACGCACAGAGCTTTTCTGAGACTTTTTTTCAATAACGTTTGTCTTTTTGGGTTATTAGCGGGGTTTATGGGGGGTCTTTATATTCTATGAGTTTGCTTATACTCTGTATCTGAACCCTACGTTTTGGGGCATTTCTTTCAGTCCCAGTATGTTTTAATCAAAACCCTCCAGACTCCCCTCTTCTCACGCTTAACATCTGAGATTATTTCAAAGGGGACCTGGTTAACCTTACCACCGTTGAACACTCATTGCTGTCGCAACTGACGTCAATGATATGTAGTCATATTGTACATGATCACCTTTACCTACTAGATGGGCCAATGTAGAAACAGCCTAGTAGCAGATGTTGTCTCCATATTTTGGAGATTTTGTTTTATTTGGTTATTGGTTAATTACCTATACCAAAAATATGTTCAAGCTTTTCACTCAGTCTTGATATATTTCATCATTGACATTGTGAGGTCAATGAAATTTCAATACTTGGGCATATCTTTTGGTGATTTATTGCTGGTCCTAAAACCTAAAAAAATAGGGAAGATATTCTACGGCCAGAATTATATCAGGTTCGTAACAGCAAAAATACAAGAAACATCTTGTTTTTAGTTTTGTTCCCTGCATTCAGTGTCTGGGTTAGCATCCTGACAATCTACAGTCATGCCATGGCCAGATTGTCCATCCCCATCTTGATTTCCTACACCACATCATGTGGTGTCATTATCACCGTCACCGTCAGGACACCCACTTCCCAAAAAATACTCGGATTTGATTGTAGAAATGAAAATGTTTCATTATTGACTGATGTTTAAATCATATAACTTGATAGCAATGATGGGATGAGATGAAAAAAAGGAGTATGGAAACTCTGATATTAATTTCAGTAATTGTAGTTATTCCTGGCTTTGTTTATTTCACTTCCCCATTAAACAAGATAGTTTGTGCTCATATGTTTTCTACCGATGATGCAACTTCATTAGTGGGCATGATGGAAGAATATGGAGTACAATTAAATTCAATAAAAAACAATATTGATGCTAACTCCACTTTGTCTCGACTCCAAGTGGATAACATTCTGAATCAATCTTATGCATCCCGTATTGCAAACCAAATTTACACCACAGAATCCATTGGTAACGGTGATCTAACAAAATCGTTGAATGACTTAAAAGGGTTATTTTCAAGTACTGCTGAAACAGATAATGAACACTATAAAGAAGCTAATGCCATTAAAACAGAAACAAACAACATTAATTCTTTGTTGGATAGTTGCAAAAAGTTGTTTATTGATTCTGATTTAACCAATAACAATGCTTTTAATGCTTTAGTAGCCGAAAACCTTCTTGATTCCGCCTTGAGATATTATGAATCTGGAATGAAAGAGGATCCAAATGGAAAAGGTGTTTCTGCAAAAAATAGTGTTTATTATCAAAACGCACTGGGGTTTGCAAATAGATCAAATCAGTTGTTAAATCAAATGGCCAAAAGCCAGTTCCAAAACAACGCCACAATAATGAGTATTTTTAGTCTTACAGGTGGATTTTATCACTTTTGGAGAACATATGGAAGGTAAGGAGAACTATAATGATTTGATGGTTTTATTGCACATGGACATCCATCCAAACCTCATAAAGTTATTTGACCTAAAATAAATATTTGTGATTTATATTTATCAGCGCAAATATTTGCCATGACTTGAATTATTATTTGTATGAGAAGAGGATGAAAATGGAAATCTGGAAAGACAACCTTGCGTCAAGCATTTTCATAATGGTTAACCCAAAACAGGGGAGACAAAAAATATGCCACCTCTTTACCATCATAAGATAATTCAGTCACTTTACCCTATGTCAATGAATATAGGGGTGGAAAGGTATGGTTTAACGAACGTTACGGAAACGCAATTGCCTCCCATGATACTAAAAATAAAACTCTTATGGAATATCATATCCCATCCATCAATGCGAAATGGGTAAATGCGTCAAACCGCCTTAGGCCAGGTTTGATAACAACGGTTCCATATGGTTTTCGGAGTGGACGGAAAACAAATTGGGTGTTATTCCAAAAGAGAAGATAAACCAATTGCCTATTTCCTTAGTTACCTCAAAGGACAACCTGGTTGTTGATGTCGCTAATGGAAAAGGTGATGCTGTTGAAATATTCATTAACAGAACAACTTTTCTGAAACTATCAGTAATGATACGACCAAACCGACCAGTGAGTTAGGGAATCTGTCCAACATAACCATGTTTGCAACTTCTTTGATATCCATATCAGGTGAACTGGGAAACACCACAGGCAACTTCACCAATGGTAGTTTTGAAATTACTGAGGTTCCGGTTACTTTTAAAGGACCAGACCAGCCTTATAAAACTACTCTGAAACTTAATCCAACCAATAGTGTTGACCTTGGAAAATATCCGTTGACAATTAGTTCCAGATACAATAACGACATCACGGTTTCAAAAATGGTTGATTTGAATGTCCGATATCAAACTGTTGTAATAATGTAAAAGTAAATGAAGTATACCAAAATTTATCTATTTAATTTTTTTACCTGATGTATTTTTTAATATTCATTTAATATAATTTATGGTTAAAATGCAATATTTTCGTTAGAATAATTAGGGTTCAAACAGCAGTAGGGGCCAGGCACTATTCAGCTTTGACTAGGGGGTTTGAGTATGGTAGGCAAAGGGTTCAATAACTAAATGATAGCTGGAGTTTGATTTTAACCCTTAAAATGAAAAGTAAAATCCGGCTGTGGTACAGACTAGATGAAAGAAAGATTGCCACTTTGTCCCGCTCTTTTGCCATGATTGCATTCCAAAGTTTCTGACAATGGCATTTTTTGTGATTAAACAGATTTATGGTTTTTACTTTCTTCCTTTTCGTCATCAATGTCGTGTTCGGTATAAACTATTTTTGGCATTCTCGATAGTACATATTTAAGTTTATTAGCGTTTACCCTAAAATCCATAGAAGAATGTAATTAGGACTTTATGAAAATCTTTCACACTATAGCATTATATACTGAAAAGCCTGAAAACGCCTTAATAGCAATCGGAAAAGGGATGCCCTTTAACGGTTTCATAAAGTGAGCCCGTGTAGTTAGTGGGCCCAAGGGCGATAACGCCGATATCGGTTCTCTAAAAGAGGTTCTATTATTTTATGAGGTATTGTTAAAAATAAGGATCTTGATAGGCTAAACCTATTGAATTGGATGACAACAAGTATTGATATTTCCATGGTTCACGATGGTGAAGAAGAATGTAATAATAAGGCCACCAAGCATATTGTAAAAATATAGCCATAAGTGGTCTTTAGCAATATATTGAATCCGTACCAAAAAATCCAATTGCTTGATATATACCTTTTTAACGAGTCCATGGGGCCCTATCAAGTCTCCGTCTGATTTAGAGTAGAAATAAAGGTGTAAAAAGAGTCAGTGGAATCTAGGTCTTGTTACTGGGTGTTCATTAAAGGGCTTTAATGTCAAACATTTGAAATTGATTATATCATAACTGCCTCAAATATTCTTCTGGTTCCGTATTATATTGTATACGGCAAAACCGGATATGGCAACCACTATCGCCTGGAGGATTTTCGACACAATGTCCAATCTTCCGACATAATACTCCACGCCTATAATTGGCACACCCACGGTCCTGGATGCGACATATGTTGCTATAAGGGCAATTGACACCACAATTGCTGCTATGTATGGAAATGCATTGGTTTTTCCTGGCTTTAAGACCCAAGCGCAGAGACCAAAATTCATTGCAACCGCAATTGCAAAGAATGTCATTTCAACCTGCTTTTCTGCAGCCTCGCCCTTTATCCCAATTTCCTTCAACTCCTTGTAGTCCTGGTACTCTCCATATGCCACCATGACATATGCAATCCCTGTGGCAACAAGGAACACCGCTAATGCGTATGATATTATTTTTTGGTTAATTCTCATGGCATCAAAACAACTGGCAAAAATAGATGGGTGCTGTGTGTGTGTGTGTGTGTTTTTTGTTATTGTGGTAGCCCTTTCTTTGACAAGTCAGCATGGGATATTGCCCCGTTTGTGTCACCGTCCTTTAATGCTTGAAGGGAGGCCTCAATGTGTTTTTCAGCGTCCACGACCTTTTGGTTTCCTTCCAGTGCCTGCTCGGCCTCGTAAAGGCTCTTCCTTGCTCCAGTGTTGTCTCCGCTTTTTATTGCGGAAATTGCTTCATCAATGGATTTTACAACTAAATTGCTGTTGTTTGATGACGGTGACTGGGCGTTTGCTGTACTGGTGGTATTGGCGGAAGTTGTCGCGTTGGTGCCAACTGGGCCTGCTGAACCTGAATTTGTTGTTTGAGCATGTGAAAAAGATGGGCTTAAAATTAAGAGCATGGCCGTTGCGGCAATAACAAACATGGTTCCAAGATATTTTTTGTTCATCTTATACATCGGTTATTATTTACTGAATAAGAATAATAAAACACCTGCCATTCTCATGGAGTGAGAATGCTTCTCAGACGATTGGTTCTATATTGGTGCACTAAAGAGATGATTGGGAAAAATCCTCAAGTTTCTTACACCTTGAATTTCTGCCATAGCCTGACGATTTTGTCCTCTAGTGGTTTGTGCTTAATCCTGTATGAAATTCTGTTCCGATTATAGGTCAGGTCTATCTTTTCAACCCAGAGGATATAAAAGGTCTCGTCCAATCCATCCAGTCTGCGAATAACCTTAGTTTTTTTTATGAGTTGTAACTGCTCTAGCTTGCCAATCTTTCTGTAAGTTGAGGATAACGGTATTCCTGAGGCTTGTGAAATTTGCTGAATATTCATCTCTTTTCCTTCCAAGACCTTCATAATTCTCAGGTTCTTGTCGTCCAAAATCGTGGACAGGATTTCTTTTGCTGCTGATGCTGATGCTGATGCTTCTTCTTCTGAATGGTTGTTGCTCAACTTTTAACAACAGCAATTATTACAAGGACAACAAATCCGAGTATTTCCACCAACTCTTCGGCAATCCCCTTGTTGCTTTCACCTGATATGTTTATGAAGTCGCCAATTATTGTATCTCCTATTGTTATGAGGAGAAAGCCCATGGTTAGGTATAGCATTGGAAGATACTTTGTCCTTTTAAAGGCCCTGGCTGCAAAGTAAACCAGGACAAACCCTACAAAAATGTGGATTATAACAATTATGGTCTGTAAATCCATCATTTACTTGATATTAAAGTATGATTAAACCATTTCACCAAAGTTTGTTCATTGTATTTTGAGTTTTGAAGACTTGGGGATTTGTGGAAGGTAACGATAAGCAACGTTGTGGTTATTTTTGTTAACAACAATCAGCCCCCTCCACATCCTAACCTAACAACTACTACATAAAATATTTATTAAATACATTTTGCAGATATTGCAATGAAAATAATACCACTTTTAGCATTGCTATCTGTTGAATTTTGACCACTGTGTTGGCAGACCCTTTTTAGGTAATGGCCAAAATATTACTTCTGAAACACAGGATGCCAACCCTATCGCCGCAGTAACATCAATTACCAATAACACTGAGGGAAAACTGGTATTTGAACCGTCCAAGATTAGCATAAAGCAAGGCGAAGAGATACTCATTCTTAATAATCTCACCACGCCTCAAACATTTACTAATGGCAATGGTACAGACGACCCAATGG
>JBBJMN010000081.1:0-10081 GCA_037720485.1 Candidatus Nitrosocosmicus sp. | reverse complement strand
TTTGGATGCAATCAGGGATTTACAATGAAGAGGCAGAAAAAAAGGCAAAAGAAAACGGCATGGATGTGGTATTCAATAGGTGCATGATGGTGGAACACAGCAGGCAACATTTGCAATAGCAAATAACGTTTCACAAAATAACAAAGAAGGATATCTCTCTATTCCAGAGCAAAAGAAAATCCACAATGTGGTATAATCAACCTCGACAATGCATCAGATAACCAAAAACCTTGCAGAACCCATTATCAAATCCACAAAAAAATATTTTTTTCTCAAAACTTTACATGAATAGTCAATATTCATCTAGTTTGTCACTTATCTTCATTACCAACAATTATATAAACACTATTTAATTAATTAAAATCATAATAATTATTTATTATAATTGTAAAAATTAAATCATAATTACCATATCAATATAGATTTTAACAATTCAAATTCTAACCAATTCTAGCATTATAAAAAACTAAATGAAACGTTATTCAGCACCTTTGCATCCGATTTTAGCCAATAGAGGAAAAACTGTGTTCTTTTGGAATATGGTTTCATAAAAAAATCCATGAAAATCCTTAATCTCCGAATATGTCTTTTTTTATTTCTCAAGTCCTATGACATAAATTAATTGTTGTAGGGAATTCTCATGATAATTACCCTCTTTTCTGTATTCTGATGTGTTGGAACAGTGTTATGATTTACTTTTGATGTTTATAAATTATCGTGGCCTAAATTTAGGAACTGTTGATGTTACATGTATCCTATAATATTGTCGCGTGTTCTGAGTTATTGTTTGAAATTTGAATGATAATGATTTTGCCATATGCATTAGATATTTAAAGAAACTATGAGATGTTATGCGTTAGTGTCAAAATTATTAAAACACAACACATTCATCTTATTTTTCATTTGCCTTTTGATGGTTACATTGAATAATTTTCAGTTTAATCAAGTTATTTTTGGACAGTCTCAGGAAACACTGAATCAAAATAGCATAGTAGAATTAACAGCTGAAAAAGCAGGGAAATATGTATGGAAAAGTAGTGAACTTGGATTTAACCCATTATTGAATCTCAAATCAAATGAAAATTATACATTTTTAATTACCAGTTTTCAAAATGACACTGCAGAACATAAATTAAAGATAGAGCCAAGAGAGGGAGGAGAGCATTTGGCAGAAAGTGAAGAAATAGAACACGGTTCATCCTCACAATTTGCATTTAATACTGGAATTCCACAAATACTAAAATATTATTGCGAATATCATCCTCGGAGCATGACTGGAATAATTAATGTTACTTCTGCAATATGAAAGGTATTTGGATTTAACCAATCTGTGACAAACCGAAACGATAATCTCATTCCTATGTTAACATACTAAATAATATTAATTTGAATTCGGGTTCCATAAAGCCAAGATATTTTTTTGTGGAAACATTGAGATTGGAGAGGAAACAGAACCTTGGTCGGAAACTGATCGGCAATCAATTTATTTACTTTTGTTCTTGCTTTTGAGCCTACATCATTATTGAGATAAAATATAGACAACTTATCTAAATGAGAATTGTAAATGCTTTCTTTTTGTTTATTGAACACGTTATGGGAATATATTTTACGTTTGTAGGTGTGATAGGTTTTTCCGGAAATATTTCTGTTTAATATCTTATTGGTGCATTCAACTGATTGTTTTTCACTTATGGTATATTCACAGCTTTTGATCAACCGCAAATGGGGTCTATGTCCATCTATAGAGAGTCATAAATTGGTTTTGTCATATCCACCATAGGGTATAGTTGGCTTATATAGCTGAGACCTTTTTTTGCAGATTTAGTTTCAGGGTTTTGTATATTTATAACCCGATGAGGTAGCAAAAGTTGCTGTATGTGTTACGGAGGGATACCTTCCTTTTGCTACATGTAATACCATAATAATAGATGGTGGCAATGTATTATTGTAATAGAATAGCAGTAAAAGACCATTAAAAATATTTGTAAAATATCATTTAAATAAAGTGTTGGTGATGTATTATTGCAAAATGATGGCCAGGGTTTCTGTTCCGTTCACCGAAGGTCATTATTGTAGAGGGGAAAGGCCAAACACGGAGCTGGCCGATAATAGCCTCTCTATCAGCATAAAATGCAAATCTGTTTTTATTAATCTCTTCAAATGAATTATACCATCCTTTACTATACAGAAATACAGTATCAACATTTAATAAATTGGAATGAACAAGGAAAAATTCAAGATATATTTTTATTTGTATGTTTGATTATCAATTTAATATCCGTACATAGATACATCTAAAATACAAGCATCGTGAATTCTTTTACTCGTTCTCAAAGAAAATCGCAATGGAAGCTTCGATTATGTAATTTATATTTGGATTATTTATTGTTTGACTTGTATAAAACATTTTGATCATATCTATTTCTTTTTACAAGTAACGCCATTTCAAATGCGCCATAAATTGTTTTAAGCAAATCTTTGTGCATTTTGGAATCCTTGCCGCCTTCTTTTAAAGCATCAACATTCCCTTTTAGACTTGAGGTCATTGTCCCATAGTTATTTTCCGTGTCTTCGGCATACCAGCCTCTCGTCCAGCCAACAAAGGGAAACTTACCAAATACAAAGCCTAGTTGCGACCAGAATGACATTAGTTCTCCTGCAACATGCTGAACGTTATCCTGCCCCCCAGTAATTATGAAAGCAGAGACCTTATCTCTTATAAGATATCGATTATGCGTAACCATTTGATTTTGAACACAGTTCATTCTTTGAATCATTTTGTAGTAGAGGGAACTCGCACTACCCCACCTTATTGGAGTAGCGATTAATACCACATCTGCCCACAGGATTACCTTTTCACAAATCTGTATCATCTGATCCTCACTATCCCTTTCAGAAATGGAACAAGGAAAAACGCAGGCATTAGCGTTCTTTGAGTAGTATCCTTCGCAATGATTGAATTCTAGATCCCGAAGCTTAATCATGACAGTTTCGGCTCTTAAATCCCTTTTTGCGTATTCTAAAGCAAAATGTAATGCGTCCTCAGATGTGCTTTGGCGTGGGGCTATTTTATCATTTGAGTTCGTAGTTGATATTCCAAGAATTCTTACCTTTTTATCATCTACAGGGAGTAGGTTGTCGCTGGACTTGTGAATTAAAAAGTCATCTACCTATTCCTTTAGTTTTACATAAGATGCATGAGGTTGAAATATCATTTTTCCAGCCGTTGAGGGGGTAGGATTCACATATATTTTGTTCTCCATTATTTTGACTTCATAGGAATTAACACTATCTCCACCTTCGTGTGGGGATTTACCGGTTTTCACAGAGTATTTCCATCCATGCCACGGGCATGTGACTATATCCCCATCTAGGAGCCCTTTACTAAGTGGTCCTCCTTTGTGTATACAAGAATTAGAAATGGCGTGAAAGATTCCGTCAAGATTAAAGACTGCTATTTCCATATTTTTTTCCCCTTCGGTTTTAATAGAAAAACTTTTAGATTCCCCACTCTTTATCTCTGTTGATAAACCTACGTAACAATATGAAGAATGACTATAATCTTTTTCTTCTCCATTCACGGATTCTTGTTTAGAATATGATATATCTATATAAATATCTGCTAGTTTTAGTATTGCAATATCAAAATAAGTTTTAACATAAACGAAATAAAAGAGAGAGAAAATATCTAAGCTAGTCTAGGCGCGTGGGGATTAAGTTCCCTGTGGTGATGAGTTCTGATGCCAACATTATCCTCCGTTTTTATCAAGGAATATCCTAAAGAAATAATAGATATAGCCAAAAAGGAAATGGATGAACTAGTAACAACTAATCTTCAACGTATTTACTAACCTCATGTTTTCAATTTCTCTTTGCCTCATAGTGGAGCAAAACTATACCAGAGTCAAACGCTATTGATTCAATAAGGGTGAGTTTTTGGATCTCGCTCAAGTCCTTGAATATGGTCTTCCCGTTTCCGATTGCAACAGGGTTGACAAACAAATAAAACTCGTCAATCAGTTTTTCTTTGATCAAAGAGGAATCGAATGAGGCGCCACCATAAACTATGATATCGCCACCATCTTGGCTCTTTAACTTTGTAATTTCGTCCTTGAGGTCGCCTGTTGCAATTTCTGTGTTTATCCACTCAGATTTGTTTAGTGATTTGGTAAAAACAACTTTTGGCGTCTCTATCATTTTTTTAGCGAATGCATATTCTGGGTCATCAGGTTTGTTGCTCACCACATCAGATCAATAGGAAATAAACTCACCAGTCATGTTTCTTCCCAGCAGGATGGTGTCAACTGGCTCGTGTATCCTGTTTTCATATTCTGAGTTTTTCATCCCCACTCCAGACCATCCAGTCCATTTCATTGTTTGGCCCTGCTATGCAACCATTTATGGACATTTCCACCTGTAGTTTTAATTTTCTCAATACTGTTTTGTTATCTGCCATCTATGTTCCCTACATTTCCATTTAGAAAATCCCGGTAATTTTTATGGCAAGGATTTAAAATGCCCAGGATCACACTATGTGTTTTTTTGTTTGATCCGACAGACCCATTGAAAGTATTCAAGGACTCAGAACAATCCCGCAAGTTAGAATTAACCATGAATAACAGGACAACAAAACGGCTAATAAGTGTGCAAGGGATCAAAAGTATATCTGAACATTATTTCGCCTCACACCTTTTTATGATTGTGACATGGTTCAATACGTAAAACAAACAGTACATGGTTACGATGCATGCAGGAGTGAAATCTATAAAAAAGGCAACATCAGTCCTTCAATATGTAGATATTATTTATGGTAACAAAGCCAAAATAGGGTGTGAAAAAAGATACCGGACAAAGAACAACAAATCCTTTTACAACTGATTAAAAGCTGTGAATACTACCGCCTAAACGAAAAGCAGTCCATCGGATGCATCAACAAGATAGCAAGTAGAAAAATCTCTAGACGGTCATATCATAAATACAAACGCAAACTGTATTCTCATGATGTTTTCAATAGGGCAAAGGAAAGCATATATAGTTCCCCTTTGGATAAGTTGTCCTTACTGACTCTTAGTTACTGTACATATCCAGAAATAAGAGCAAAAGTAAATGAGTTAAAGTTGTGGACTGTTGGTTGCCATTAAGGCAATCTTTTTTTTATTACATCAACCATTCGTTTCCTGTCTGTTTATTCAACCCCTTTCCTTATTAAAAATATTGTGGGACGAAAGTATGGTAAATGTTGCAATAATAATTCCTATTATGTTTCTCCATGTTTCATTTGTATTTGGGTTGCTAAATAATACGGAATGACCTGAAATGATATAGTAATTATCCAAAAGCCAAAATATTAGTGTCGCCCAACCTATTATCCCAGCTATCAGCGCTCCCAATTTTGCCCCATATCTGATGAAATATATGGAAATAATTATGGACAGATACCAAAGCACTGCCACAACTATCCAAAATGGATTCAGAAAGTCTTGCCTGGTATCGAGAAAATAATAGGTAGTACCTATAAATAGTAATAGAACAAGCGAAACTAAAAGAACTTTGTAATTTAGAGAAAACGATGTTCTTTCTCTTATCATTTGTTTTATGTTTGCTTTTTTGTATTTGTTCTCTTCTTTTAAACAATATTCTATCGATTCTTTAAACGATCTTAACTTTAAGGGGATGATTTTATCAATGGAGTGATCTTCGACTATGGACTCATTCTCAAGACTTTCAACAAGCGGTCTTGCAAGAGATGCCTTAACTGGGGTTATCAACTCTACCCAATATGATGATACTTTGATAGTTAATACTGGTATCGTTATAATTCCGATAAACTTACCAATAGTTTTAGCATAAATTTTCATCATGTTCAAATAAGTTAGAATTTCTGGTCCCCCAATCTCATATTCTTTTCCCTTTGTTTCTTCTATTTCAATTGATTGAGCAAGGTAACTTGTGACATCGTCAATAAAAATTGGCTGACATTTTGACGTAACCCATTTTGGGCAAACCATTATGGGAAGCCTCTCGACTAAATATCTCAGCATTTCAAAAGAGCTTCCTCCACTTCCTAAAATAACTGCAGCGTGAAAAACGGTTACCTCGGCCTTTGATTTTGAAAGTATCTCTCCCACATGCTTCCTACTTAACATATGTTGGGATTTTTTGTCATCTTCTACATGGATCAATCCTCCTAGATAGATAATTCTTTTGACATTGCATTGGGTGGTTGCACGCATAAAGTTCTCAGCAACAGCCTTTTCTTTTTCCGAGAATTCTTTCCAATTTTTTGTGGTACCTTCCATGGAGTGAACCAGATAGTATGCGACATCCACACCGTCTAAAGCCCTTATGCAGTCATTGTAGTTAGATAAATCCCCCTCAACGATTTCTATACTTTCTTCATCAACCTTTAGGTTAGCTATTGATTTTTTATTTCTAGTAATGCACCTAATTCCATATTGATAGCCCATTGTGTTTTTTTTATATATTAAAGTTTTGAGAAGGTTGCTTCCAATGAAACCACTTACTCCAGTAACCAAAATTTTCTTTTGAACTATGTTATTCATTTTATTTGATGATCTCCTTCTTCCTTTCCATTCCTCTTTATGTTAACCGGAATGATATAAGTGAATCAAGTATAAGAGATCAGCTAGTCACCCCTAACCCAACTCTCGATTTAATAAGCAAGAATACGGGCCACACATTTGCAGGTATAGTATCTGTAGGACGCAGCGGTGTTATTTGAGCCTGCCTCCCCCAAATAGGGAAAAGATCGTGATCGATTTGAGTCTGCAAATACTTACATGTTTCATACAACGTACTAAAACTTAGCGGGTTAGAGGATCTATTGATTACACATATTTGTCTTCGTATGGCAATATCATGCACGAGCTATTATTTATTGATTTTGTTTGATATTGTGGTTCATTACCACTTTAACAATTTCTTCGAATTATATTGCAATGCTAATTGATAGCGATAAAAGAATAAATTGACATGCGGATCATAAATTGACTTGATCTTGAACGGTTTTGTATTTAAGGGAGTATTGAGGTTATATCTCTATTTGCATGTGTCCTTGGGGATATGATTCAAGGTTGAATATAATCGCACCTTTTAATAATATAAATAAGGTAGAATGTGGATCAGGTCTTTGAGCAATAAATGTATTAGAGGATAGTCTGTCTGGATATACTCATGTGGCAGTGTGGTAAGTGGAATAATATGCAAAAAAATAACTAACTGATTTTTCCATTCATTTATTTATGTATCTTACCCTCAATTTTTCTTTACCTCATAGTGGAGCAAAACTAGACCACAGTCAAATACCTTTGATTCGATCAATGTGAGTTTTTGGATCTCTTTCAAGTCTTTGAAAATAGTCTTTCCGCTTCCCATTATAATAGGATTTACAAGCAAATAAAACTCGTCAATCAGTTTTTCTTTGATCAAGGAAGAATCGAATGAGGCGCCACCATAAACGAGGAGGTCCTTGCCATTTTGGGTCTTTAACTTTGTAATTTCGTCCTTGAGGTCGCCTGTTGCAATTTCTGTGTTTATCCACTCAGATTTGTTTAGTGATTTGGTAAAAACAACTTTTGGCGTCTCTATCATTTTTTTAGCGAATGCATATTCTGGGTCATCAGGTTTGTTGCTCACCACATCAGATCAATAGGAAATAAACTCACCAGTCATGTTTCTTCCCAGCAGGATGGTGTCAACTGGCTCGTGTATCCTGTTTTCATATTCTGAGTTTTTCATCCCCACTCCAGACCATCCAGTCCATTTCATTGTTTGGCCCTGCTATGCAACCATTTATGGACATTTCCACCTGTAGTTTTAATTTTCTCAATACTGTTTTGTTATCTGCCATCTATGTTCCCTACATTTCCATTTAGAAAATCCCGGTAATTTTTATGGCAAGGATTTAAAATGCCCAGGATCACACTATGTGTTTTTTTGTTTGATCCGACAGACCCATTGAAAGTATTCAAGGACTCAGAACAATCCCGCAAGTTAGAATTAACCATGAATAACAGGACAACAAAACGGCTAATAAGTGTGCAAGGGATCAAAAGTATATCTGAACATTATTTCGCCTCACACCTTTTTATGATTGTGACATGGTTCAATACGTAAAACAAACAGTACATGGTTACGATGCATGCAGGAGTGAAATCTATAAAAAAGGCAACATCAGTCCTTCAATATGTAGATATTATTTATGGTAACAAAGCCAAAATAGGGTGTGAAAAAAGATACCGGACAAAGAACAACAAATCCTTTTACAACTGATTAAAAGCTGTGAATACTACCGCCTAAACGAAAAGCAGTCCATCGGATGCATCAACAAGATAGCAAGTAGAAAAATCTCTAGACGGTCATATCATAAATACAAACGCAAACTGTATTCTCATGATGTTTTCAATAGGGCAAAGGAAAGCATATATAGTTCCCCTTTGGATAAGTTGTCCTTACTGACTCTTAGTTACTGTACATATCCAGAAATAAGAGCAAAAGTAAATGAGTTAAAGTTGTGGACTGTTGGTTGCCATTAAGGCAATCTTTTTTTTATTACATCAACCATTCGTTTCCTGTCTGTTTATTCAACCCCTTTCCTTATTAAAAATATTGTGGGACGAAAGTATGGTAAATGTTGCAATAATAATTCCTATTATGTTTCTCCATGTTTCATTTGTATTTGGGTTGCTAAATAATACGGAATGACCTGAAATGATATAGTAATTATCCAAAAGCCAAAATATTAGTGTCGCCCAACCTATTATCCCAGCTATCAGCGCTCCCAATTTTGCCCCATATCTGATGAAATATATGGAAATAATTATGGACAGATACCAAAGCACTGCCACAACTATCCAAAATGGATTCAGAAAGTCTTGCCTGGTATCGAGAAAATAATAGGTAGTACCTATAAATAGTAATAGAACAAGCGAAACTAAAAGAACTTTGTAATTTAGAGAAAACGATGTTCTTTCTCTTATCATTTGTTTTATGTTTGCTTTTTTGTATTTGTTCTCTTCTTTTAAACAATATTCTATCGATTCTTTAAACGATCTTAACTTTAAGGGGATGATTTTATCAATGGAGTGATCTTCGACTATGGACTCATTCTCAAGACTTTCAACAAGCGGTCTTGCAAGAGATGCCTTAACTGGGGTTATCAACTCTACCCAATATGATGATACTTTGATAGTTAATACTGGTATCGTTATAATTCCGATAAACTTACCAATAGTTTTAGCATAAATTTTCATCATGTTCAAATAAGTTAGAATTTCTGGTCCCCCAATCTCATATTCTTTTCCCTTTGTTTCTTCTATTTCAATTGATTGAGCAAGGTAACTTGTGACATCGTCAATAAAAATTGGCTGACATTTTGACGTAACCCATTTTGGGCAAACCATTATGGGAAGCCTCTCGACTAAATATCTCAGCATTTCAAAAGAGCTTCCTCCACTTCCTAAAATAACTGCAGCGTGAAAAACGGTTACCTCGGCCTTTGATTTTGAAAGTATCTCTCCCACATGCTTCCTACTTAACATATGTTGGGATTTTTTGTCATCTTCTACATGGATCAATCCTCCTAGATAGATAATTCTTTTGACATTGCATTGGGTGGTTGCACGCATAAAGTTCTCAGCAACAGCCTTTTCTTTTTCCGAGAATTCTTTCCAATTTTTTGTGGTACCTTCCATGGAGTGAACCAGATAGTATGCGACATCCACACCGTCTAAAGCCCTTATGCAGTCATTGTAGTTAGATAAATCCCCCTCAACGATTTCTATACTTTCTTCATCAACCTTTAGGTTAGCTATTGATTTTTTATTTCTAGTAATGCACCTAATTCCATATTGATAGCCCATTGTGTTTTTTTTATATATTAAAGTTTTGAGAAGGTTGCTTCCAATGAAACCACTTACTCCAGTAACCAAAATTTTCTTTTGAACTAGGTTATTCATTTTATTTGATGATCTCCTTCTTCCTTTTCATTCCTCTTTATGTTAACCGTATTGGAACTTAAATACATGTACAATAATTAAGGATGGGTAAAATCAGAAATACT